>JAGXOB010000100.1 GCA_019894735.1 Promethearchaeota archaeon
ATCTCGAAGAAAAAGTGGAGGATTCGATCAAAACTCAAAAAGTATTTTCGATATCGATTACTACGTTTATTATCATAGTTAGAGAAGGAGTAGAATTAGTTCTGCTAACAACAGGTTCCGCATCTATAGGATCCTTAAATCAATTTAGCGTTATCTTAGGTTCTATTATAGGGTTAGCGATCTCGATTCTCATAGGACTTTTAATTTTCTATGGTATAAGATCAATAAACTTGAGAATATTTTTCAAAATAACAAATGTGATGCTAATTTTATTCGCTGCTGGGTTAATAACATATGGAATTCACGAATTTATTGAAGCAGGAATAATTCCTCCGATTATTGATGAAGTATGGAATATTAAGCATATCTTACCAGAAAGCTTTCCCGATGGGAATCCAACAACGCCCGAATTTTTAGAAATTATCGGAGCATTGCTAAAGGCTCTATTTGGGTATAATGCTAACCCTGCTTTGTTAGAAGTAATTATATATCCGGTGCTATTAGTCTCTATCGGCTTGATTTCCTTGTTAATATGGAGACGAAACAATACCTAAATTTTTTTTATTTCATTATTCCAGATTTGAAAAAATAGACTTAAACTATTATTTCGAAAAGACTTACGCGTTTATCAACTAAATCCTTGGATTTTTTAATAAAATTTTTCTCTTGCAACTTTTTAAGAGCGTAGGCGGTTGTTCGTTTAGGAAGAAGCGTTTTTGATATAATTTCTTGTTGTTTCAACGGACCTCTTTGTTTCAATAAATATAAAATAAATTTACTCGATGGAGATAATGAAAATAAGTCTGCTTTTTGTTCATAATCCATAATGAAGTATTTATCCTCTACAATCATGTAACCACCTATATTAAAATTATTTTGATGTTTATTATTTTGTTCAATTTATAATAAAGTTTATGTATATTTAAGATTATCGGGAATTGATTAATTTAATTTTCGGAATAAGGCTGTGTTTCAAATAGCTACAATTTTGAAAAAAAAGTTTCAAATTTAAACTTTCAAAATTTATCGGATATCATTAGAGAGGAGAGACATTAAATTAAAAAATGGGTCTTTTTATGGTTTCTAAATCAATCTTCTCATAATTATGCAAAAATTGCACATATCTTTATAATATTTTACGTAAATACTATTCTTCAAATAAAGAAGAATTTGAATTAAATTGATTTTGACTTCGCCCTTAGCATTATTTGAAATAATCTAATTTCTTGGGATATTTTGTTTGAATTTTTTTCTTCTTTCCCTCTTTTTATTAACTCTCGCTTTCTTAAAATCATATAGCTACTCGAATTTCACATAATATGTTAAAAAGGGGTAGATATCTTAAAATTAAGTAAAAAATAGAATTTTTATGCCAATAATCGTGGTGATTTACTGATAAAATTCGCAATCGTTAAGGAGTTGAGATATATCCATTACTTTTATTGGAGAATTATCTTCATTGGCTACTTGAAATAAATTATTCTTACAAAACACGCATGAACTGACTAAAACCTCTGCATTGGTTTCTAAGGCTTCTTTCAATCTATCTTCACGTATTCTTACCATACAAGTACGGGTTTCGGCTATCCTATCTCTTCCAATTTCGCCAGCGACATCTCCATACAACGCTTTAACTCCGCCTCCTGCTCCACAACACCAGGCCATGTCCCTATTATGTTTCATTTCAAATAATTTTACACCTTCAATCATTTGAATCAATTCTCTTGGTTCCTCATAAACATTGCAATATCTCCCTAAATGACATGGGTCGTGATAAGTAATCAATAAAGGATTATCTTTGGATCGTTTGGTATATCTGATCTTTAAATTTTTCTCCTTTACCATTCTCAGGGCATATTGCGTCAAATGGAAAAGATCGAAACCTAGGTTTCCACCCGCATATTTAGTGTATTCTAATGTAAAAGTGGAAAAACATCCTGAACATGAAAAGACAACTTCAGTAACACCACTATTTCGAATCATTTCATAGTTATGCTTAACGAGAGCTAAAGCCTCATCTTCTAAGCCTGTACGAAATAATACCGATCCACAGCATCTTTCCTCTGGAAAAACCACAAATTCAATTCCCAGTTTTCCTAAAACTTCACTTGTTGCATTAACCAGTTCTTTATTTCGGTAAGCAGACGTACAACCAACAAAGTAACCTACTTTACGGGGCTTTTCTTTCCTTGCGTTTTGATCCTCAACTGCAAGTGTGTCCTCAATCGCTGCAAGTTCTTTTTTTGCTCGTTCATAAGCTTTTTTTCCATCTTCAGAACCCTCACACCAATTAAATCTATCAGTATGTTGTTCAAGAAATGGATTATTATTACTAAGGATTGATTTTCGAAGGCCTTTTAACTTCTCAGGCATGGCACCTTTTTTAACAACGGACTTACGCAAATTTTGAAACACTTCAAGCGTATTTATTCCCACAGGACAGACTACTTTGCAATTACCACAGAGCATACAGCGGTAAACAGAGGGGATTATATCTTCTTTATCAAACTTTATATCCTTACGGTCTAATGCTTTGATAATTCTATTCCGTCCACCAGCATAATCAGTTTCTGACCAGGAAGTATTATAAACTTTGCAAACGTGACGGCAATACCCACAATGAGTACAACGTTCATAACCGAACTTTTCTTCTTTTTCCTTTGTTTTTGGTTCAATTAAATTCGCTTTAGAAGGAGAAACTAAACCAGCAACCGGTGGACCTGTTGTAACTACATCGCGTATATCCTTTTTATCTTTACCTTCACTCATATTTTTATCCTCTGTTCTATTTATTATTTACCAACTTCAAGATGTGGTTTTATGTAATTAATTTTAATTGTTATATTTTATTTGACCTATTTTTTTTTAAAAGAGATTTTATACAGTAATTTTGCTGTGTTAAAAAGGAGCGAAATTCTCCATAGTTTCATTCTAGCTTTAATTATACGATAAGAGTTAAACATATCTTTGGGATCTAATTTATCTTTCAATACTTTTCTCTCTTTTACAACTTCTCGTTTGTATTTTCGCAAATAAAAAGTATTAACAATCCCTATTGTGTAGAGGCTATCTCCTTGTTTAAATGCTTTCATGGACAAATCGTGCAAAAATGCCTTAACAGTAAAAAATTCGATAGGTCTAGTAATATCTGAGAGCCCAAATATTTTTACTCGGCTCCAACCTTCTTCCCCAGAAATCGTATAAGCTGCAATAGGAAACTTATAGTTACCAGCTCTTTTTACATAACTCTCGTAAAAGGATAATAATCTATCATTTGAAATCCAATATTCCTGAAAGATGATATTTCTGCTCGTTCTTCCAATAGCTACTTCAGCATCGCTAATATCACGCCACTTTTCTTTTAGATAAGATTTATCTACCCCAACGCCATTTGAATTTAGAGCTATTTCTTCGGAAGCCGAAACACTTTTAAAAGTTACTTCTGGATCATCGTAAAAAACCGCCCAAACTAACCATTCTTGGCTTGGAAAATTGATGTGTGAATATCGTTCGAACTTTCGTTCTGAAATTGAAAGGAAAAATGGTTTATCTGGTACTTTACTCATTAAGGCTTTATAATAATTAATAGCATCTTCAAGAGAAGAAAATCCATATCCTATAATCTCTAACGAAGTTTTTAAATTTGTAAGAGATAATTCTATTTCTGAAACTGCACCATATATACCATAGGTTCCGGCAATATCATCAAGCGATATTTCTCCTTTAGAATCCCTTGATATATACTCAATTTTGCCATTTGGAAGAACTAAAGTTAACGAGATAATCGAATCAGCCATTGTACCATATTTTAGTACACCAATTCCTGCTTTACCTGGCGTTGCAAGAAACCCACCTACACAAGATGTTTTAAAGCTAGTTGGATAAGCCTTAGGTGCTAATCCGTAATCTGAGAGCTTCTCAATTAGATTTAACCAAGAAATTCCGGCCCCAACTCTAACCGTCATTTTCTCAGGATCAATATGTTCAACTTTATTTATCCGACGCATATCAATTATCACTCCTCCTTTGGAAGGAGTTGCTGAGGAAAAGCACGATGTACCTGCAGCTCTTATTGTTATAGGTAGTGAGCGCTCCCAACACTTCTCTATTAACTGCGATAGGCTCTCCGTGTCAGCAGGTCGAACAATGATACTTGCGAGATAATTTTTTTTAAATTTATAATGATAAGAGGGTAAAGAGGTAAGATCCGCAGAAGCAGACTCTAGCTCGTATTTATTAGTGCTTACATGGTATGGGGAAATAAATTCTTTAACAATTTCCTCGAAATTACGCTTTTTTCCCCCTTTTTTTATTTTTTCTGGGGTTTGGGTCAATTTCCCACTTAATTTTTCCTTAACTATTGTCTCATTCATTTTTTTTACACTTCAATTTAAAATAAAGGAACTAATATAAAACCTAAAAAGAATGCTGCCCACCAGCAAACCAAAGTAATGTATCCCGTAAGTTTGGCGTATTTACGCTCGGCAGCTATACCAAACAACATGCTAAGAAGCCCCGTAAATAATCCCACTGCCCCTAAAATGATATGACTTACATGTATGCCGAAGGGCTCAAAAGAAAACAAAGCATTTAGATCAAAACCAAGGTTAAGGTTAATCAAAGAAACAGCGTTGATTAGGGTTAGAATCCAAGAAGCTCCACTAAATATTCCGTGTATTTTCACAAATTTATTTTCGTTTATTAATACGAGGATAGTCCCAAGACTCAATAATAATAAAGCAGATAAACCGAGGATCAATCCAGTGTGATCAAAAATTTCGATTTGTGGCTCAGGTGGGGCCACTCCTCCTACACTAAAACCTATTTCTACATAGGCGAAATCAGGCTCGGCAACTGCTAAGTTGTCTCCTGCTAGTATGAAAAGAGAGTAAAAACCGTCTGTTTCAGGGATCGTAATGTTAAAAGTAATGATCATGGCACCTAAACCCGGATCTTTATCTTCTCCAAGATCATCATCCAATATTCTATCAGTAGAGGGAAGAATAATTAATTGTCCATTTTGCATTACGCTCGTAATTTCATTAGGAGCCAGAATAAATAAATTGGGTCCAGTGGCAGTTACATTAAACACAACAACTTCTGAGGGATCCACTGAATTAGTGGTGCTTATATTAGCTGAAATTGTATATCCTCCCGGTACTGTATGACAGTCACTGTGATCTAATTCTTGGCTTGGAAATGCGTTTCCATTTAGAACCAGTAGCAATACTGGTAAACCAATAATTGCGATAAACAAGATGAGAATTTTTTTCTTCATTATCCTTACATCGTATTGTTATAATCTTAATTGGTATTGTAAAACAAATAAAGCTTTTATTTAGAAATTATAAGTGAATTTTAAAGTTTGATGCGAAAATTGCACACTTTTCTCATAAAATACTTGCTGATGAAAGAGTATGGTTCTAGTTTATGAATTTTTATAACAATCTTTTTTAATCCTAGTTATTTCATTCATTTATTATGAAAATTGATCACTTTTCACTTAAGAAGATATTACTAATTGATTTGATAGTGATCTTAAGTATTGCTATTGTTATTCCTCTCGTATTAGATTTATTTGGGCTAAATATCAAGATAATAGCCATTTCCTTTATAGGGAATTTTCTAATCATTTCTACGATCATTATTACTATTGTCGATCTCTTTTATCTTATAAGATTTAGACGAAATATTTACCTTTTAGCTTCGCTAAGTATGAGTTTTACGATTTCTTTATTTTTACTTTTAGAATATTGTTTTCTAAATGACTATTATGATTTTATCTATGTCTGGAGTTATAGTAAATCTACCCTCCCTATTATTTACAAGATGGTAGCGATTTGGGCTGGTGAAGCCGGTTCTATCATGACTTGGATGTTATTTAATTCTATCATTATTTTCTTTTACAGGCTCAAGAATCAGATAAAGGATGACATTATTTTTATAATATCAGTTATAATTTCTTTACTAATTTCATCCATATTTTTGGTTATTTTATTTTCTTATGAACCTTTTCAAATTCAGACTCCTTTTATATTTCCTAACGGATTAGGTTTGAATCCGCTTTTAATATCTCCATTTATGATTTGGCATCCATTATTTACATTTATAGCTTACGCCATTTTCTTAATTCCCTTTACTATTTCAATTATTGAAATTATTAAGCCAAATTTTTCTCTGGAAAATCCTTACCAAAAATCCTTTTATGATTTTTGTATAAAGTTTGGTTGGTTAGTATTGACCGTAAGTATTGGATTGGGCGCATATTGGGCAAAAATAGCACTTAATTGGGGTAGATACTGGGGCTGGGATCCTGTGGAGACCGTTTCTCTTGTCCCTTGGTTTTTAAGTACAGCATATTTTCATACTAGGACTTTTAAAAAGAAAAACAGTAGATTGGTCAAAATCAACATAATTTCGATATTTTTATCTATAGTTTTTTCCACTTTAATAACGCGTGGAGGAGGTTTGACTTCTTTACATGCCTTCACAGGGGAAAATAATTTAGTAACTTGGACTTTAATCGTTGGCTCAGCATTAATTATTTTCTCGCTATATGTTATATATAATAGTTTAAATTCTTTATCTGAAGAATATAAAAAAACGAGACTCTTATTAGATTATTTAAGTTACATATTTTTATTTATGTTAGCTTTTGTTTGCATCTTTGGTCTTTTTATCACTCCTCTGTCAGTTTTTCTCTCTACCTTCTTTAGTTTTAATATAATATTCGTAGGAACAGATTTTTTTATTCTGACAACATTAATATTAGCTTCTGGATTAGCTCTTACACTAATATTTTGCTCACTATATGGTATATATAAATTAAAATGGATTGCTGTAGCATTAATAATAGGCGTGGTATTTCAATCCGTTATTTCTTTAGTACTATTCCTTTTTTCGAGCATTTGGATAAATCCACTGATTGCAATATTCATACTGGCATTACTGACTTCAATTTTAAAATTAATAAAAGATTTTGATAGTGGTAAAGGAATAAAGCATTTTTTTAAGATTAACTCAAAAACTTATGTTCATATAGGTTTATCTTTAATCTTAATTGGAACGCTAATTGATCCTGAAACCTGGTTTTTTCAAGACATTTTCTTTATTTCAGGGTTTTTATTTTTAGTGAGTGGAATAATTCCCTCCATACTTATTCTATTAATTCTTAAGAGAAACAAAGAGTAATGTAATACTATAAATTAAACTAATAGATAGGATCTAACTGTATTTAATTTTATTTAAAATTATAAATATCTGATTTATATAATATAAACATGCTTTAAGCGGGTTCAAATTGAAACTAATTATTACTTTTAGTTTAAAAATCAAACTAGAACAATTTCAATTGTTTAAATTAACCCAAATTAATAAAAGTTATAAATTATAGGGAATTTCCTTAAATTAAGCAAATTTATAACATATTTGATTTGTTCAAATGCATAACGAACTATATCAATTATTAAAAACAGAAAAGCAAAGATAACGCGTTTAAAGTTTTATCTTTTTAAGAAAAAAGGGGTTTTAATGAAAATAAACAGAAAAATTTCGTCTTTTTTAATCACTACCATACTGTTTTTATCAATCTTGGGGTTTGTAATAGCAGATACAGAGTTTTTCCCTGATTTCACCGGAGAGGGGCACGGGGGTTGCCATGGTCCTATAACAGAAAGTGCTAGTGGGTATATCTCTTTAACGTCAAATTCAGGATCATCTGTAAATCCAAGTGAAACTTTTACAATTACTATCCAAATATTAAGTTTTAGTGAGGCTCAAGGTAGAAATATTGAAGTAGGTTTTCCAAGTGGGTCTCCTGGCAGAGGAGATAACAAGGATTTTTCCTTTAACACAACTCAACAACCAATCAATATAGATAGTTCTGGGAATTCAGTAACGTTAGATTTTCAAGTTACAGCACCAGCAACTGAACTAACCTATACTCTCCATTCTGATGCTATTCGCAGAGTTGGTGGTGGCCCATCCTATTTTGCTCATGGTGATTTTATCGTTACTGTGGAAGTGCCAAATAATCCACCTCAATTTAACAATATAGTTGAGAGTCGTGATCCTTTAGAATTTGGTCAACAAGAAACTTTCCAAGTCGATGTGACTGATTCTGAAACAAGTGTCGACACCGTCTTTATTGAATTAGAAGGTATTAACTACACTATGTCTAATATTGTTGGAGACACATTCGAATATAACTGGACTCCAAGTACTC
>JAGXOB010000101.1 GCA_019894735.1 Promethearchaeota archaeon
AATTGGACGATGTGATCTTAAAGGTTTTATGAAAGTGGAATTTTGCCCCTCAAAAAATTCTCTCTATCTATTGAAATAATCAGAATGATTATTCAATAGAAAAATATAACCTAACCCCACCCTAGATTTTTATCTGTAATCTTAAACTTAATTAAAATGTCAAACTATCTTAATATTCTTAATATTCTATAACCGATATAAGCTTTATTCCCCAAATTTGGAGAAAAATTTATGGTGTATTTAAATGAGTTCCTCAATTTTGGAGAGATATCGATGGAAACTCTGATTTTTGAGCTCAGTTCTTTAATTTAATCGAAAAATCATTCAACTATAAAGAAATATCCATAATCTGTAAACATATATTTTTATGAAATTAATGTCTTTTATTCTTTAGAGTTTTAAAAATTTAGAAAATTTATAATTATAATTTAAAAAACAGATAAAAAACATTAACTGAAAGAATTATTTTAATTATGGTAAACGACAATTCTCCCTTAGTAAAAACTACTGGAAAGATTCCTCGTTCAAAAGATAATGCCTTTAATATAAGAGATTTATCAATGCGCGAATTTGAAGCATTTATGATTTTATTAATGCACGATGGAGTAGAACAATCAATTCTGAAAAGTTTAATCGATTTAGAATTTGAACATACAAGTCCAACTAAGGGGTATGATTATATTAATAATTTATGTAATAAAGTTACAAAAAAAGAGAAAACCACAATAGAGGGAAAACAAATAATAAGAACCTATGTAAGACCTATATTTGCCTATAAGAAGAAAACCACTATAAAGGGAAAACAAGTAATAAGAATCTATGTAAAGCCTACAATCAGGCAAAAATACGAAAAATTTATGCTTCCCACCATAAGTAGTTTAAATGATTCGATAAATGACATTGTCAAAGATTATATAGATAGTATTAAGGAGGAAGATAAAATTCGTAAAAAATTTAAGGAATACACAGAAACTATAATTCTCGCTCTTAACGATTTAATGACAAATACACCTGTTAAAACTTTGAGCAGTAAAAATTTTCAGAAAAAGATACACGATACGATTTGGAAATATTTTAAAGCTGAAATATTAAAATATGAAGTGTTTTCGAAATGAGGAATATTTTTTTTCTAAACACTCATAATGTAAACTGATTTTAGAATCAAAAGCAAATTCTTTATAATCCTAAAAGAGTTAACTTCAAAGTATATATATTTAAAATATACAAAAACACATAATGCTACTTCAGAGCGATCTTGACCAAAGAATAATTCTTATACTAATTGTTCAAATTTGGCCAATAATCTATAGTTCTTATTTTGCCTATAAATTATTAAATCGTAGAAAAAATCGAGTAATTTACACTTTGAGTGCCATCAATATATCACTTGCACTTACATTTTTTCTCGCTTCTCTGTCAGTTTTACTTATATATACTCCTTTTGCATATGTGTTTTATATCACTAGTATTTACTTCTTCTTTTTCACTCATAGTCTTTTTGTTATTTTTACCTGGGTACTTATAAAACTTGATGACAAATCTCCTTATTGGAAGTTTCATTTAGGTATTTTTTTTTATGGAATCTTATCTACTTATGTTTTTTGGATAGGTTTTTTTTTTAATGGGATTAGCTATGATTTGAGTACAGATTGGATACCTACATATAGTTGGTTCTTTCTTTTTATCAGTTGGATTTTTTTATTTATATTTGTAATTATTCCTCAGATTTATCTTTCATTTAAGCTTGTAAAAGTTTTTGAGGGTATAATACTAAAACGAAGAATTAATAGTTTTATAGTTAGTGTATTCTTAGAATTAACAGTGGTTGTTTCCTTATTTTTATATAATACTTGGGTTGAGAATGAGATTTTCCGGCTAGTTTACATTATTATTATTCCAGCAACGGCTACTATTGCAGCCTTTTTAATATATAAGAGTTTTGGTAAAGAACTAGAATGATAAAAAAGATCTAATCGTTTTCTTATTATTTAAGATTTTTGAAGAAATTTCAAAGCGGTTTCCGTTGAAGTTATTGCTTCCTCAACGGTAACCATTCCAATAGTAACACAACATATGTCATGTCGCGAAATGTAATCATAAGCTTGATTTAAGTCTAATTTCCCCGCTGCTAATGTTTTCATTCCTATAAAATACTTGTCTTTATGGCTATCTACAATATTTTCTAACTTCTTCTGATCCCCCATAAACATTCCCTGAGTGTTAAAAGGAATTAAAAAAGCTTTCACAGAAGGTAGATTTTCGAACGCGTATTCCAAAGTAGAAACGGGATTATGAGTTGCTATTCCGGGCATTATTCCAATTGACTCAATTTCGTCAATAAGGTTCTCTAATTTCTCATCTTTATTGTCTGAAACCATTCCGTGAGCAAAAATTATTTTTGCATCAAGTTTAGCTAACTCATCAATTAACGGATCGGGTCCTGGAAACGTGGATCCTGTAATAACGAAGTCATCATGAGTTTCTGACATAATTCTCGCGGCTTCGTTAACTTTTCCTGCAGGTACCAATTCTATTCCTCTCCCACCAGCTTCATAACTTGCTTCCAATATTTCTAAAACCGCTTCTTTGTCGTTCAAAAATTTCTTACGATAAATTCGTGCATTTTTTCCAAATTGTGCAGCTCCTAAAAAAGGCGATGTTCCCGTTGAAATTAGCGGGATTTGTTGTCCTTCTATTACATAAAATATAATTCTTTCACCAAAATTAGATTAGTTTTTTTAGCAAAATTTGTCGCCTTTAATAAATCTTTATGAGCTTTCTAAAAAGTTTAAAAACACTAATATCTAAATTAAATTAATTCTAAAAATTAATGGAAACATAAAAATGACAGACCCAAATGCTATAGAAAATAACCCTTTTAAAGAATTAGGTGAAATCCCTAATAAAAAATACTCTGACGGATACACGGTTGATTCAACATATATAACAGTAAGAGATGGCGTTAAAATTGCTGCAACTATTTGTCTTCCAAAGGGACTTTCTCCAGATACCAAAATTCCTACGGTGATAACGCAAACAAGGTATTGGAGAGCTATGGAATTACGGATTCCTTTCAGATGGATTCTTGATAGTATGGTACCGAATGCTCCAAATCCCGAAGTAGTAACTAGTCGGGGTTACGCGCTTATTTATACCGATGTTAGAGGGACAGGAGCATCATTTGGTTCAAGAATTACTCCCTTCTCTGAAGAAGAAGTAAAGGACGGCTACGATATAGTCGATTGGATTATTGCTCAACCATGGTCAGACGGGAATGTTGTTTCTAAAGGTATTTCCTATACAGGAACTACGGCTGAGTTATTTGCAAGAAATCATCATCAAGCGATAAAAGCAGTAATACCAGGACACGGGTTCTGGGATCCATACACTGATGTAGCGTTCCCTGGAGGGTGTTTTGATCACGCTTTCATCCAAATGTGGTCATTTCTTGGAGAAAATTTAGATTTAAATAATCCCAAAGTCTTTCGACAAATAATGCCAGAAGCTTGGTTAGTTGTGAAAGGTGTGAAACCAGTGAAAGTGGATAAGGACCTACACATGTTGAACAATGCAATAGAACACCATAAATCCAATCAATATGTTTATGAACATACCATAGAAGAGGACTTTCGCGACGATCAAATAGCAGATGGCTCCTCTTTTGATGACTTCAGTGTTTTCAATAGAAAAGATAAGATTGAAAAATCAAACTTACCAATTTTAGCTTGGTGTGCGTGGTTAGATTCTGGTTATGGAGACGCCATTATCCATCGATTCATGAATTTATCTAATCCCCAAATTGCTATTTTAGGCGATTGGAATCACGGAGCTCGCGAATCTGCTAACCACTTCTTTCCTAATCGTTCTTCAGTGACCCCATCTCCTAAAGATAAGGTGAATACTTGGATTAATTTCTTTGAAAAATGTATTTACGGTGATGGAATACAAGGAAAAGTTATATATTATTACACATTGGCTGAAGAAAAATGGAAAAAATCTAAGGTGTGGCCTCCAATAGGGCATAACTACCAGAAGTGGTATTTTTCCGAAAATTTTATGTTACGGGAAGAAAAACCTGAAAATGAGTTCGGAGAAGATTCTTATAAAATCAATTTTCGGACAACTACTGGAAGAAATAATCGTTGGTGGGCTTTATTAGGGCTACCGATAACTTATGAGAACAGAGCTAAAGCGGACGAGAAAATGTTATGCTACACTAGCCAACCATTTGATAAAGACACTGAAATTACAGGACAAATAGTATTATGCTTATATTTAGCATCAACACACGATGATGGAGCAGTCTTTGCATACTTTGAAGATGTGGACGAAGATGGTATCATAACTTACATAACTGATGGAGAATTTCGACTGATTCATAGAAAAATATTGTCTGAAGAACCACCGTATAAAATCTTAATTCCTTATCATAGCTATAAAAGGGAAGATTCTGCGCCTCTTATTCCTGGAAAAGTGACAGAAGTTAAGTTTGGATTACATGCAACCTCAGTTCTTATTAAAAAAGGGCACAGAATTAAGATTGCTATTACAGGAGCAGATAAAGATACTTTCTTACGCTATCCGCCTGAAGGAAGACCAACTATAACCGTTTCAAGAAATAATTTACATTCTTCCTATATTGATATTCCAACTATTAAAAATGAAAATAATTAGGTGATAAACAATGGAAGAGATGATACCAAGTTTAAAGGGTATGTTAAATGAAGCAATAGATATAAAATCTGATGCGTTAAATTTAACGATTATAATGACCGTAAAGCAAAAAGTCGATGGTGTTGTTGCAGAACCTGAAGAGATCATAGTAATGTTGAAAATGTACGGTGGATTAAGAGAAGAAATTCCTATGCGAATAGATGTTGATAACAATGCACAAGTTATTACTCTGAAATTTCAAAACGAAGAAGATTTTAAAAAAGTTGAGAAAATATTCGAGTCTTTATGGGATAACGCTATAGAGATGCTCAGCCAAGCCATGGATGGTGATTTTAGTCGTATTAAAGACGTTCCAAAAATCGATGATTAATTAAGTTTTTTTAATATTTTTTTTTAAGAAATTTTATGCTTCAGAGTTGTGAAAAAATCGGATAAATCGATATTTCCACCACTAATGATTATCCCAATCCTTTTGTTTTTGATCAACGAAGGATCGATATTGCCAGATAATAGTCCTGCTAAAGGGACTGCTCCAGAAGGCTCTACAATAAGTTTCATACGCTCCCAATAGAATTTCATAGCGTCAATAATGTCTTCTTCAGACACGGTTATAATATCGTCAACATATTTTTGAATTATAGGGAAAGTTTTTTCTCCAACGGAGGTTCTCAACCCATCAGCTATCGTATTGGGGTTTTCTACGGGTACTCGTTCACCTAATTGAAACGATCGAAATGCGTCATCAGCATTTTTGGGCTCGATACCAACAACCTTTACTCTCGGGTCTAATCCCTTTGCTGCAATAGAACATCCACTTATTAGACCACCACCGCCTACAGGGACAAGGAGTAAATTAATTGGTTTTATAGAAGTCATCAACTCAAAAGCAGTTGTACCTGCACCAAATATGACATTGTTATCATCAAAAGGGTGTACCAATCTATAGCCATATTGTTCCACCAATTCTTCTGCCTTTTCAGCTCGATCACCAGGATTATTTCCGCATAAAACAACTTCTGCACCATATCCTCTTGTAGCCTGAATTTTTGAAGGAGTCGCGTTATTAGGCATCACGATTGTAGCTTTTATTTTCAGAATCGTGGCTACTAAAGCAACTGCTTGAGCGAAATTTCCCGATGAGTGAGCAATAATTCCTTTTTCTCTATCAGCTACGGGAATATTGCTAATGCAGTTCCAAGCACCTCTAAACTTAAAAGATCCCGTACGCTGAAAATTCTCGCACTTTACTATAACTCGTTTTGCTCCCGTAATCGAATCTAATGTTCTACTCGTCATTATAGGTGTAACATTTGCGACGTAAGAAACTAGTTTATAAGCGTTTTTGATGTTTTTAAAAATTTCAATCAACTCCTCAATAAATCGACGTAAAAAGACATTTAAAATAATGAACTTTAACAGATTATTCTTGTTAGTATAAGTAATATGTGTAGTCTTAAAAAAAATGGTAAATTTTTATAACACTATTCTTAAATTATAAATATAAGCAAGTATAATACGATTATTATGCCATATGTAGAACTTGACAACGGTTATAAGATTCACTTTAAAGAAAAAGGTAAAGGGAAGAATTTAGTATTTATTCATGGTTTTTTAGGATCTTCTTGGTTATTTGAAGCACAGATAGAACACTTCTCAAAAAACTTTCGAGCGATTGCGATTGACCATTTAGGTCACGGAAAAAGCGATAAGCCAGAATCAGAATCATATGAATTAACAGAACTAGCGCAATTCTTAGATGAAGCGCTCTCAAAAATAATTGGTGACGAAAAAATTATCCTCGTGGGGCACTCTATGGGCGGAATGATCAGTTTGATCTACGCTACAAGTCCAAATTTAGCACAAAGATTAGAAGGATTAATCTTAATGTCGACAGCACCTAAGTTAAATAATCCGGGGCTAGTTCAATATATTGAGGATTTGAAATCTGGAGCAATGTCTCTTAAGGATAGAGAAACGCTTGAAACTATTTTTGTTGGTTTATGCTTCCAACGAAAAGCGAGGAAAGAACAAACAGAACTAATTAAAGAATTTATTGATAGGACGCTTGAAAATGAGGAATATGTAGGTCTAAGAACAATGGAATCGATTGTTAATAATTTTAATGTCGTTGATAAACTTTCGGACATAATTATCCCTACATTGATATTATCAGGAGATAAAGATATCTTTATTCTTCCAGAAGAATCAAAATCGATGAGCCAAAAAATTCCTAATTCAAAATTGGTAATTTTGACACCAAAAATCGGACATATGATCCAATATGAAGCAACTGATGATTATACTAAGGCTTTGGAAACATTTATAGGAGAATTTTAATTAAACTCTTTTTTTATACCAATCTATAAAGGAAATATAATCAATATAAAAAATTGAGTAAGATTCAAATATAGATTCAACGAATTTAATAACTAGTAAAATTAAAAGCGAACTAGATGAATCGAAAAAAGATTAATATATTGACATTCATTGAAACACATAATTTTAATTGGAGTAAAAATGAAACCTATGAAAGTAAGTAGAACTTCTAAAATAATAATCCTAATATTAACAATTAGTTTCTCTCTATGTGTATTTGACATGTTAGGAATAGTAAAATGGACTGTTACTGCTCGAGACGAGCATGAACCACACGATGATTGGCAAACCGTTAATAAGGACAGCTTTATAAGTGAACGGGTAAATAATTCAAATTATGGTAATGATGGCTATTTAAAAATAGGAGATGCAATTAGTGGTCAAAACATTACATATCTCCTATTTAATCTTCTCTCTTACGATACTTCCAGCGCAAAACGAGCGGATTTATATATATATGTGACTTCTGTTCCTCAAGAAACATTATTAGACATTCACGTGGCAGATTCCGATATGTGGAATGAAACCACAATTAATTGGAATAACGCTCCAGCATATGGTAATTCTATAGCACATAAAACCGTAAGCTCGACTGGATTTGTTGTATTCGACGTATCTTCTGTCTTAGTCGAGTCCAATATCCCAACGATTACTTTTGTCATAATTTCAGAATCAATTAGTAGTATTATAATCAGATCAAAGGAGAACGTGGATACTAGAATGGAAGACGAATTTCCACATATTATATTTATCAGAGATATAGTTCCTGGTTTTGATATCTACATAACTATCTTATTACTAAGTATTGCTATAACCTTAGTATGTATTAAGGTTAAACTAAATAGAAAACTAAAAGTGGTATATTGTTTTTATATACTTTTTTATTAATTTTTTACAGAATAATGCGTAAGTAAGACTAAATAAATAATTTTTATTCTTTTTCGAAAAAATATTAATTAGCTTTATACAAAAATGATTTTTTCGAACAAGAAGTAAAAGAACGACGCACTTCCTAAATATAAGAGCATTATACCAAATGCAACCACAATTGATATTAAAAAATTCTGAGTCTTAATCTTTTCAAAATAATAAAACGTACTTAGACTTAGTATCACTTCAGGGA
>JAGXOB010000102.1 GCA_019894735.1 Promethearchaeota archaeon
TATACAATAACTCCTTACAGAGTGAACGATAGAACTCATAGAAAAGCTAAGAATTTATTACTTGGAATGGTACAAATAGATGGGAGCAACACATCCATTGTTTATAGGCTTTTGGATTTAGAACCTAGTGATGTAAAAATTGGAATGAAAGTAAAGATAGAATGGGCAGAAAAAACAAAAGGAGACCCTTCGGATATTAAGGGTTTCGTAAAAATGTGAGGTGTGATGGATTAAATGGAAAAAGTAGGAATTGTAGGGTATTACCAGGTAAAATTGAGTTCAGACGCGAATTATGGACGTTATGAAATGATTTTTGAAGCCGTAAGAGGTGCTGTTGATATGGCGGGTCTTAAAAAGAAAGATATTTCTACAGTTATCTCGTGCACTAACGATTATTACGATGGACGTACTATTTCAAACTGTTTTACGGTCGAAGTTGGTGGAGGATATATGGCCGACGAGAGTAAAGTAGAGATGGATGGTGCCCACGCTGTCTTGTATGGCTTGATGAGAATTTTATCTGGGAATCACAAATTAGCAGTAGTTTGGGGCGGAAGTATGGCTTCATGTTTTCCGTATCACTCAACTAGGTTATTTGAGACTGATCCCACTTGGGAAAGACCATTAGCTTATGTCAACGATATTACCTCAGCTGGATTTCAGATGAGATCATACATGGAAAAATATGGAGTTAGTGCTGAAGAAATAGCTAATATTGCAGTAAAAAATAGAAAGAATGCTGCCAAAAATCCTCTAGCACTCGTAGAAGCTCAAAACTCTAATATTAAAGTTGGAGATGTGCTATCTTCTGGTATTTATTCTGATCCTGTTACTGAATTAATGGTTGCACAACCTTGTGATGGTGTTGCTGCTCTATTGTTAGCACCTGAACGACAAGCCTTAAAGATTACTGACAATCCCGTGTGGATTACGGGTGTTGGATATTCTCAAGAAGCCTATTATCTTGGAGATCGTAATTTATATGAAAGCAAATCTATGGAGTTAGCAGGGAATACCGCATTTGCAAGTGCGGGGATAAAAGATCCAAAGAGTGAAATTGATGTAGCAGAAATATTTGAGGGTTATGCCCACGAGGAGTTAATTTTATCGGAAGCTTTAGGATTCGCAGAAAAAGGGAAAGGAGCAAATATCAACTCTGAAATTAATGGGGATATCTCAATAAATCCATCTGGTGGAGCAATTGGAGGAAATCCCCCTTGTGCAACTGGTTTGATAAGAATAATTGAAGCTGCCAAACAATTGAGGGGAGAGGCAAATGGTTATCAAGTTAATAACGCTAAAAAAGCGGTTGCTTCAGGTCAAATTGGAATGTGCGCTCAAAATAATATTTTATTCGTATTGGAAGGAGGTAATTAAAAATGGGGAGACAAGTAGCAATAGCATCAGCTGGTTTTAGTGAACATGCATCTAAACGATCTGATGTTAATATGGCAGAATTGGTAAGTGAAGCAGTCGAAGATTGTTTAAAGAATGCACCTGGTATAGAACTTGGAGATATTGATGCCTTTGTAAATGGTAATATGCCCGCATTTGAGGGTGTAAATCTGCCAGAATTATGGATGACAGATTGGATGGGGGCAAGGAATAAACCATTACTAAGAGTAACAACTGGTGGGACAACAGGTGGGACGGTAGCAATATCAGGCTATTACACGGTCGCTGCAGGATTACCGAAAATTGATACTGTTTTAGCAATAGCTTTTGAACAACAATCTCAAGGCGATACAAGCGTTGGTCTTGGAAGTGTTGCGTATGGGGAAATTTCAGTTCTAAATACAATGGGTATCCCTTATGATCAATTATCGCGATTGTTATCTGCGGGAGCAGCAATAGGCGTAGCTGCGTATCAAGCTACAAATTATATGCGAAAAACTCATACCACAGAAGAAGATTTAGCAAGAGTTGTTGTACAAAATAGGCATAACGCTGCAAAAACATGGTGGACACATTTAAAAATGCCTGATCTTACGATTGAGGAGGTGCTCGACACCCCTTACATATCTTTTCCATTAAGATATGGCATGGTTTGTCCCGCTTCAGATGGAGCATGCGCTATGCTTTTTACAACTGAGGAAAAAGCCAAAGAGATATGCGATATTCCCGTTTATGTAAACGGAGTAGCTAGTGTGGCTAATGAAACAGCTGTACTTGGATACGATGGGAGTGGTACGGGACAGATAGATCCATCAGATCAATTAGGTGCCATGAAATCGTCAGAGTTAGCTTATTATCAAGCCGGTATATCTTTCCCAAGAAAAGAAATTGACTACGCTGAAGTATATTCTCCTTTCCCAAATCAAGAACTTATGTGGGTTGAAAAACTAGGTCTATTCGAAGAGACAACTGCTCCTAAAATGTACGAAGCTGGAGTAACTGCTTTAAAGGGGGAACTACCAATAAATTGTTCTGGAGGAGTAAATTCAACTAATGCTATTGGTGCATCAGCAATGGAAAGACCAGCAGAAGCAGCCCTTCAAATAATGGGTAAAGCAGATAATCAAGTCCCAAAAACGGTCCATACTTCGATCGGACATGGATGGGGAGGCTCTTTAAATTTATGCACTTTGATGGTCATGTCGGACGAACCACAGAGAAAATGGAAAAGGGGGGCGATGTAAATGTCAAAATTAACGCAAAGAAAATCTCTCGATTACATTAAAAAAGACTATGTGAGAACGCGCACAACGCAAGGTAGTTGGTATTTAGCAAGTTATACATTTAAATTCAATATCTCTCATAACAGTCACTTTTTAAAAAAATTGAAAGATAAAAAACTAGTAGGAAACCAGTGCTCTGGATGTAACAGAGTATTTTTTCCACCTCGATTAGTATGTGGAAAATGCTTAGTTAAACCCGATCAGTGGGTCGATCTTAGAGAAACGGGTAGAGTTGCTACATTTGCTATAGTGTATCTAAAAGACCCAGAAACTGGAGAAGTTCAAGAAAAACCAACTGTATTGGTTCAACAAGATGGAGCAGATACTGCAATTATAGCGCAATTGAATCCAGAAGTTAATTTTAAAGATACTTATGTTGGAATGCCTGTTAAGGTTCATTGGGCTGAAAATAGGACTGGTGGATTAATGGACATTGAGTACTACGATGTATTAGAAGATGATGCTGAAGATATGAATTCATTAGAAGATTAAGTTTTTTTTTCTTTTTTTCTTTTTTTCGTAAGGTTCGCCTATTCACGATTTTTTAAGCAAAAGTATTAATTTCTTTCTTTCACAATTTTTAAAATATGGAACCAACAAACAATTTGCTGAATTTAATAAAATCCCGAAGGTCCGTCAGAAATTTTGTTTATAAAAAAATTGATAACCAAACTATAAAAGAAATAGTAGACTGTGGCCGATGGGCCCCCTCTGGTCAAAATAGTCAACCTTGGAAAGTATGCATTGTTTCCCATCCTACCGTTAAGAGATTAATAGCAGAAAATTCAAAGTATGGTGGGATTATTGAAAGTGCTTATTTAAATTTGGTCGTGTTCCTAGATCTGGAACGAGGTTACGATCGTGTTAAAGATATTTTAGCTATAGGTGCTTTTATTCAAAATATGCTATTAGCAGTTCATGCCAAGGGATTAGGTGCAGTTTGGATTGGAGAAATCTTAAAAAATAAAGAAAAAGTAAGCGAGATATTTAAATTTTCTCCAGAAAATTACGAACTTATGGGAGTCCTCACCGTTGGCTTAATTGACGAGTCACTTGAAAAAAAGGAAGAAAGGAAAAGAAGAGCTCTTGACGAGTTCATAGATTGGTTTTAGAGAGCATACCTATTCCTAATTTCTTCATAATATGAAACTTTATTATATTTTCTTTGCTTATTTTAATATCTTTCTTAAGGTATCACTTACGATCAGTATGAATGAAACTCATAAATTTACGCCTGATTTTAATCGTATGATTAGTATCGTAATGTTCAATACTATGGGCTTTTTTTTCCTTGATTATCTCATTCCCGTAGTAACTAGTCAAATTCTAGGTGCCTCAGGTTTAGAAATTGGATTAATTATTGCTGTTCAAACTTTGGGGCATATTATTAGTTCTTTTTTTGTTGGATTTCTCACAGATAAGGTTAAACATAAAAAAACTTTGATAAAGATTGGATTTTTATGTAATTGCTGTTTATCTAATGAAACCTCACTTAACTGAGAAATACAGTGAGAAAAAATCTTATCGAGACAAAATTTAATTCTCTTTTCGAGCGTTATCTGATAATTCAACACTACGCTCTTTTAATATCTCTGAAATTCTTTCCACATCTTTGTTAATCCACCGAGTAGCTAATAGCCATAACATTCCTCCAATGATCCCCAATCCCATCGTTATACCAACAGTTAGTTGATAATTATTACTTAATAAAGCCAATATCGCTCCAGCCATAATGGGTCCAGTACCACTTCCGATATTTTCAAGAAATTGATTGGCGGAGCTAATTGTCCCTTGAGCTTCTGGTAAGTTGATAGCTTGCAATATCGGTGGTTGATTTATATTCCATAATCCAACTATTGCACGTGCAATTAAGGCAATACTTCCTAGTATCCAAAATATAGGAAAAGTCAACAATAATCCAATATTCTCTCCTTGAGTTTTGTTTAAATGGGGAAGAGGTAGAAAAAACAATGCTATATAAAACCCAAACAAACCGATATTTGATAAAGCAATCATGTAAACTCGATTTTTAATGTTTCTTTTAGCTAACCTGTCTGATATTTTTGCAAACGCTAAAGATCCCAATAAACCCCCCGGCAAACCAAACATGATCATGAAAATACTAGATGAAACAGCAGATATATTATGTGGATCGGATTGAATATATGCGATAAACAAGAAATCTGGTATCATTAGCATAATTGTAGTGAAAATACCTTCAGCAAAAGCGATAATATTAGTAGGAGTAAATATTGTAGATTTGATGGTTTCTTTTTTCAATTTATAATTATAACTAACATCAACATCTAATAGTACTTCACTTAATTCTTTATGTGTTGACGCACGTTTAGGTTCCTTACCTTTAATAAATATAATAAATCCAAACAAGATGTAAATGATACCTATAATCATGAAATATTCTCTCCAAAAATAATTTTCAAATAAAACTGCTGATATTACCATTCCAACTATTTGAAAAAGCTGGAACAAAGCTTGCAAAGTACCAAAAAATTGTGATCTCTCTTCTTCCTTAGTAGAATCGTTTCCAAACGAGTTAATAATTGGCCAAAATCCACCTGTAGCAAATCCTCTAATTAGGCTAAAAACCAAGAAAAAAGTATATGTTTGTAAACCTAAACCTTGAGCAACAAATGCATTTAACACAAATCCTGAGCCAAAGATTATTTCGGTAATAGCCATTAATAATTTTCGTGAATACCTGTCAGCTAAAACTCCAAAGAGGATACCAGAAAACGCTGCTACATAAGTGCTAATACCAACTAATAATCCCATTTCCCCCGAGTGAAATAACCCATCAGACCAAATTATATTAGAAACTATTAAGAGGTTTATAAATATTGTAGAGAGCGTAAAAGCAAAGGAATTATAAATAATATAACTAGGCCATAATCGTTTAACTATGCGAAAAAACCCGACATTGGCTTTTTTTTTAGTTTCACTCTCAATCATATAAGTAAAAATACTTGAAGCATTTTAAAGGATTTGTAGCCTAATTATAGGTTGAAAGAAATTATCTCCAAAAGTGAAATATTTCAGAGAAAATGGGTCCTATCCAATAGTAAAATTCAACCCAATAAACATACGTCCATCCAAGATACAAAAAAGCGTACAAGAATGCAAAAACGAATCCAAATATAACATCGCTCGGAAAGTGGACTCCTAAAATCAGGCGGGAAAACGCCATTACTACACCCAATCCTAAAACAATCCCAAAAAAAATCCAATTGTTAAAATAAAAAGCAAAAACCATTCCAAAGAGAAGAAAGAATGTTACATGACCACTTGGAAAAGATTTTCCTTCAGATTCTGACATCAGGTATGGTATCCTTATAAATTCGTCGTGTTGCTTTACACCCTCTTTCTCAAGCTTAATAAAAGGCCGATTTCTTCTAACAATTCCATATCGAATAATTAGATGAATAACCATAGATTGGTCAAATGCTCCTGTGAATAACACAAGCAAATAATAATCTTTTGTTATATAGCCATAAATAAACCACGATATCCATACTAAAGCCCAAAAATATAAACTGCCAAAAAAACTAAAAACTTTCGCAAACTGCTTTGTTTTCCTTGAAAAATCGCTCTTATAGAGACTAAGGAATGTTTTACGATCCCATTCTTCAATTTTTTCGATATAATCAGAAAGCAACGCAGTAAACCTATTAGACTAGTATATTGAGATTAATCGTAAATTGTGATATTAAAACTTTATCCTAATCATAAACGGTTTAATAGTTTTAATCATCTTGATTGGCTCTATTTTACCTCTATGTAGTTTCAACATTAACTATGTAGAATCAACAAGTTTAAATAAAATATTATTTATTAATTATATAAATATCTAAGATTATCTTACTTAAATTTTAAAATAAATGGAGAAACATTCCTATGGAAAATTATAACGGATTCTCAGAAGAAAATTTAAGAGAAATTGCTAAAAAAAAAGTTGTGTATAGATTTTCTGTTAGATTGCATGTTGGTATATTTCTAATTATAAATGCTTTATTATTTTTTATAAATATGTTGACGACACCATACTATTACTGGATAATCTATCCATTATTTGGCTGGTTAATAGGTGTGGCAGAACATATAACTGTGTATATAGTCTATGCAAAGGGTATTTACCCAAACGCTAAAAGAGGCGTAATTTTTCATATTATCGCTTATATTTTTGTGAATTTGCTATTATTCATTATTTTTTTTTATAATGAGATATACTATCGTCGCATTGCAATGCCATTGCCAGACTACGACCCATATGCTTGGTTCCTATTTCCGTTGGTGTTTTGGGGCGCTGGTTTATTAATACATCTCGCAGTTTATTTGATTTTTTATAGAAGTAAATTTGACAAAGAAGGAATAAAGCAATCTAAAAGAGAAAAAGCGATTGAAAGAGAAATAGAAAAAATGAAATCAAAATTTAAAAAATAGGTTCTTCGAGGATTAAAATAGAATGTGGTTAGGAAAATTTTTGGATCTGGAGGAAGATATAAAAGGTTTAAGATCAAAAATACAAAACGACTTATTTCAAGGCATTAAGAAATATAAATTGACACCCCTCGAGTTTACGATACTAGAAACTATCTTTAACTGTAAAGAATTAGCTGGTTATGATTTAATATTAAATTTAAATAAACATTTTGCCGGAACATGGGAAGCTCAGTCCGGAACAATATATCCTATCCTTTTTAAACTGAAAAGAGACGGTTTTCTTAACTCTCGACCCGTTAAAAGCCCTATAGGTCCAATTCGTAAAGTTTATTCATTAACAGAAGCAGGAGAACATATATTAAAAACAAAAGTTAATAAAAATTTTGAAGACCAGCTTAAATTTATGGGTAATTTTCTTATTGAATTATCCTCGATTTATATTCAGTCTCATCCTAAGGAGGAAGAGGAAGATAAAATTAACGAAGTCCAAAACTTAATCAAAAAAATCTTAGAAACCGTAGTAGAGAAAATTCCTTCAATTCTAAAATACAAGAGGAAATGTGAACAATGTGGTTCTGAGATGGAACGAATTGCGTCGTTTTGTTCAATTTGCGGAGCTACTTTGCTTATAAAAGCAGAAGAAAAGAATTTATAACTCTCTTATTGAAATTTCTTCTTTTAATACTAATGCAATTATTAATTAAACAATATGAAATAGGTTTTAGAATAAATTAATAGGTTGATTAGTAAATGCTTTTAATAACGCTTCCCCGGCTAGACCTCTCATTATTTCCTCCATTGGTGCTAAGATTTCATCTTTTTGAACTGGAAAATTTATCCAATCTTATCAAAGCTGGAAAGAAATGGATTTCTTAAATCTAAACTGGTTAAAAGTCCAATTGGTCCTCTAAGAAAGCTCTATACTTTGAATAATGCAGGAGAAGAATTGTTGAAATTGAAGGTGAATATGAATTATTCAGAAC
>JAGXOB010000103.1 GCA_019894735.1 Promethearchaeota archaeon
GTTCCTAATCATATGCCACACTTCCCTTTTTACTTCTTCAGGAGTACCTAATGTATATATAGATTGAATATTAACGCAACCCCAAAACATAATTTTCCCTCGATACGGTCTTAAATCCTCGTAACCACTCATCCTAGGGCTATCAAATTCAATTGCATTCAACCCCCACTTAATAAAAATTGGTAATAACCGATCAACCTTTCCACAGCAATGCAAATGCACATCTAAACCAAAATCATGAGCTACGTCAAAAACTCTTTTATACGATGATTTGTAAAACGATTCAAACATTTTTGGACTAATGAAAGGACCGCTTTGCTGTCCAAGATCGTCTGTAAACCACACTCCATCAGGTTCTAGTCCTAATCTTATTGAACTTTTAATTAATTGGATATAATAATCTGCTATGTGTTCTAATAGTCTTTTTAATTGATCCGGATTTCTTTTATGGTCAATTAAATAATTATTAAATCCGCGTATATATGAGGTAAGTTGTGATAGACCGTGATACATTGGTATTAGAATACGATATTTTTCTGGATCACCGTTTTTTTTTAATTCAAATGCTAATTTAAATCTAGATTTATCTGTAGGATCAGGAGAGTATTTCTCAATGTAATTTTCATAATTCTTCCAATCTGGTAAAGAGGCCCTTCCAGGATGTCCCATATTTTTATCATTTCCCTGCATGTTCCAAATACAACCCCACTCATCAACTTCCTCATGAGGTATAGTTCTCCACTTATTGCCCTCGAATTCTGCTTTGTTAACCCAATCAGGTCTATCCCATTTATAACCTCCTCTTATATGAGGGAACAATTTTTCTTCCCCTTCTTTCCATCCAGGTTTCCAATTATTAGAAAAAGTTAATGGTAAAGGCAAAAGATCACCACTTACTAAATTAAAAACTGGTACCTTATCTGGATGATTAAAGTATAGTGCTGCTTTCACACGTTCTCTCGAGTTCATAATTAAACCTTCTTCATTTAATTAGATTAAAAGAAATTAATTTACTTTTATTTTAGTAATTTTGTAAATTTAAAATAAGTCAACATTATTGAAATATAAGAAGAAAATCGCTCTAATTAAGAAAAATTAGTAGTTTTTCATAATGTAGTATCTGTGGTTTCCCCCGGTTCTTCTTTAAAATCTTGAGGGCTATTTTTGTCGATTTTCGATTTTACACATTCTTCGCAATAAGTTAACCAAACATCTTTTTGGGAGTTTTTACCATTCATGTTAGCTCAACAAGTTAAGTGTTAAAACTCATGATAAGAATGTTATTAATTCATTTTAAAGTTTTTTAAATTCCATCTTTTTGTACAATAGAGTAGAACAATTAATAAACATAAAAATCAATAAAAAGATTAATCACCACACGGAGTGGGGTCATTAAAACTAAAACTAAAATTCCCATTCCAAATTATCTTTACAACGAAAATTAAAAATAAGAAATTTTTATATTTAGTCGCATAAATATACAAAATAAAAACCATAAAATAAAGGTTTTATTTATGATCGAGAATCGTATTTTATTAACAACACCAACTTACCCTTACCCTACGCTCCCAGCAAATGACTCTTTAACAGATGCAACGGGCCAAAGATTTACAAAAGGAGATGATATTTTTACTTTAATTTCTCATACTCATTGCTACGCAAACCATATTTTAGCTCAAAACATCAACAAATCCGCTACCTTATTGGAATATCCTCGGTGGAAAGATTTTAAGAAAGAAGTTGACAAGGGGTATAACATCATTGGTATTAGCGCTTTTCCTCCACATCTTGATAATGTTATGAAGATGTGTGAATATATAAGAGAAAAATCTCCTGATACAACAATAATGCTAGGGTCTTACGCTGCCCAAGCTTTTAAAGCCAAGTACGACGAAGCTACTCAGAAAAAATATGTTGACCACGTCGTGAAAGGTGAAGGGGTAGAGTTTTTACGAAAATTCTTAGGTGAAAACATTGACAGACCAATAGAGCAAAGGTTGATGCCAAAATGTGGTGGTGCTCCTTGGTTTATCAATAAATACCCAATTGGTAATGTAGGGTTTGTAGTGACTGGATTAGGTTGCCCTGGAGGGTGCGATTTTTGCTCTTCAACAGAAATGTTTGGTTTTAAGCGCATTGAATTGCTATCACCAAAGGAATTTGTATCACACATTTATTCATACCATCGGCATTTTCCCGATGTTCGGTTAATCTTTGCTATCGAAGAAGACCATTTCCGTCATCCAGAATATTTATTTGAAACGAAAAAATATTGGGAATCTAGTCCAAAAGTAGTCGAATCCTTAGACTGGCTTGCTTTTGGCTCAGTGGATAACATATATAATTTTGCCAAAAAATATGGTTGGGAAACTATTGCTGAGATAGGTGTGGGTGCAATTTTTATAGGTGTAGAGTCAAAATTTGCGGGAGAACACGGATATACTAAACGTCAAGAGGTAGATGCCCGCGAAGTTTTCGATAAGCTCCACTCAATGGGGATAAGAACTTTGGGTGCGTGGGTTTGCGGTTGGGACTTTCACAACCATTCAAACATCTACGAGGACCTTAATTACTTCGTCGCGTGTTATCCTACATTTCAACAACTAACTAGGTTGTCACCCTTCCCGGGAACTGTATTATACGAGAAACTGATGGAACAAAATAGGGTCAGAGATGTTCCATGGGAGGATGTCCATTTTTGGAGCGGCTCTCAGGAAAATATTGACTTGGAAACCCATGAAACCTTAAACTTAACAGAATACGGATACGATTTACTTTACAAAACATGGGGGCCATCTATTCTTCGCAAATTAGATGTAACTTTGAATGGGTATGAATTTTGTCTAAAATCCGATAATCCAATTATGCGAGACCATAAGTCTCTATTTTTTAAAAATCAGGCTGCTATATTGTGGACAGCAATAGAAGCTATGGATCGTTTTGCTCCAAATGGGGTAGTTAGAAGGAGAGTCCGAAAAACTGACGAAAAATATAGACGACTAATTGGTGAACCAACTCCTATTATGAACTATTTAACAAAAATTATGGAGAGTCGAGCGAAGAAGTTTAAAATTAAAAATATGTTAGATCCGTTTAATCGTTATCCTAAAGAAGAACCGTTCAAAAAATACATTTACAACAAGGATAAATCCGTGAAAGATAAAACTATTCCATATAAAACCATTGAACCTACAAAGAAACCTTTTGCCATGAAATGGACTAAGATTGAATTTCGAGTTTTAGCCCAAATCCTAAAAATGATTCGAACATTCAAGCGAAAGAAAAGCGATCATAAAATTGACGACTACATAATTGAAACTGTAAAAAGAAGAAATTTTATAGCTTTTTAACAATACTAACACATTTTCTTAAAAGTTTTTTATATGGCTCACATTACTCAAGGATCAGGAAATACTCCTTTATACGAGATACCAAAAGACTACTATCCAGAAGGATGTGGTTTTTGGTTTAAGATTTCTAAAGGAATCGATAAAGGAAAAAAGCTATTTTTTAGAGATAGTATTCATGGGGGCCGCGAACCTGACGATATAATACTATTTGTTCACGGGAATCCTGAATGCTCCTACAGTTATCGTAAAGTAATAAAACACTTAATTATAGCAGGAAAGAAGTCAATTAGGATTGTAAATCCAGATCATATCGGTTTTGGATTATCTGACCAAGCTTCTCATGAAATGGTATGCATGGATCACGCAGAGAATTTATTGGATTTAATTACTACTCTTGATCTTCAGAACATAACCATGATTATTCATGATTGGGGTGGTCCTATAGGAATAGGAGCGCTGTTAAAAATACCTGAACGCTTAAAAAATCTTATCATCTTAAATAGTACTGTATTCCCTCTTTCTAACCACTGTTTGACATATAAAAATTACCCAATCCCGTGGTTAGGTTGGGCAAGAACGCCTTATATTATTCCTAATCGCTTTTGGGGTGCGTTCGCTTCCTATGCTATGTTTACTAAGCCTGTAGGCTCAATGAAAATACTCTCAGGTATGCTAAAATATATTTTCATGGCAGAGTTAGGAAAATTACCTAAAGAAGAATTCAGAGCTCGATCGGTAGTAAACCAGCAATTTCTTTCTAAACCTAACGTTAAAAGTTCAAAACGGTTAGTTCTACAATCTGCTGTTTGGGGTCAAGGAAATAACTATACCGATCCGAAAATTGGTAAAAGAACTACAAAACCTTTCTATGATTTCATACAAGAAAATATAAAATTATCATGGAGCGGGAAGTCTAATAGAATTGGTGTTCATGCCGTAATCGGTAAATGGGATCCGTTAGGAAATGAAAACGTGTTAAAACAATGGCTCCATCACCTTCCTCAGCTTAGAAATAACATAACCTTATTTAGAGATGTTGGTCATTTTATCGAAGAAATTAAATACAAAGAAATTGCAGAAGTAATTCTAAAGAGTATAACCCCATAATTGTATAAAATCATGCGAATTTCTTTTCGATTCTAAAATATTTATAAATTAATTTTTATATAGAGCATTACTTTTTATAGCTTACACCAAATATTTTATAAAAACAATGTGATTTAAAATGGCATGGACACCACCAACTAAATTTATAGTTTTTCTAAGCTTCCTTTTAATGGTATTTGGGGTATTTATTATACTTGACCAATCTCTTATACTTTGGAGCCCGTCTTTATTACCGATTATTCATCTTGCCGATTTTAACTCTTTCGAATCATGGATATTGATTGCGGCAATAGTTGTCTTTTTATCCTGGTTTGTCTTTTTCCTTGGAGTTTGGTTTAAAGGCTTATAAATTCTAAATCTATAACATTTTTTTTCTTTACTTTATTCACACCAATTAAATGATTATGAATAATTATCTTCTCGATTCTAAGATTGATTGAATTTCAAATAGAGGGAGGGAGGGGTCACCAAAAGTAAAAATATTAACATTTAAAAATAAAAATCTTCTCAAAAAAAATATAAAAAGTAAAAAATTAAGAAAAAAAATTATTTTATTGAATTTCCGAGCCACATAGAGCACAGAATTTACCTAATCCAGAAAGTTTAGCTCCGCAATTTGGGCAAAAATTGATTCTTCCTTCAAGATTCGTTACTGGTACTGGTTTAGGCTCAGGCATTTCTATTTTTGCTTCTGATGGTTCTGGAACGTAGTCTGTTGACAACTTGTTTAACGTTGCAAGCATAAAATAGCCTTTAACTTGAAAAATAAATCCGATAATGGCCGGGACGATTAAGAAGCCTAAAGCGCTTAATAACGTACCTGTTTTTAGTTTATCGCACCCTTTGATTGCCTCGTTAGATATGGTAGCTGGAAACATCTTACTGTTATTCTCAAAAAATATTTTCAGATTTTTCCACGCCTTCATTTCGGCAGCTACGCCTGAATATATGAATACAATACCTGCTATCATAAGAATCAATGATAAAGAGAGCGAGATATAGAGAGGGTACGAAGTTGGTATAAAGAAAAATAACACAAGGTTTGCAACTCCAGTAATCACTACGGCCATACCACATATTCTTAATATGAAGCCCCTGACGTATTTTGAGCGAAATTCACTCAACAACGAGTTATTTAATGTGTAATTAGCCCTCTTAATACATCCCATAGCAATAAAAACAAAAATTAATGCTATAAAGCCAGTTACCCCCGCGGCTAAACTAACAATCGTTAAAATTGCAACAATTTGTATAAACTTTCCAAATTCATGGAATTCTTTGTTAACATTTATATTTGACATTTTTAGTTTCGATTTTTAATTTTTAATTTTATAGTTATTTAATATAAGGATTCCAAAGACAATTTATATCATTACGGGAGTCCATTAATTGAGTATATCGGAATTTTTTACAACGACCCAATAGAAAATTAAATATAAGTGTTGAGATCATATAATAAGTAGTACATCCAAAATAGTATGAAAATATCAATCCTCACAAGTTTCATATTATTGTGATAGGATCGTAATAAAAAACTCGTATTTGTATTCCGAATGAACACTATTAAAGCGAAACCTAAGATACTGGAAAGCTATAATTTTTTTGTCATACCAAGTTGGGGAAATTTGCTTGGCTATCCTACTTTGGGTCAATATTCTAACCACAACGTATCAAAAATAACCCAAGACCTTGTCATTTTTTTCAGTGGTGCTGAGTGTTCTGTTCAAATAGAAAAAGGGACTTTGTATTATCTTTTCGGTTTAGGATATTATTACACTAAATTTGAACTTCAAAGTGGAAGATATACTACTGATAATCGACAATTAACGGGCTTAGTTCTCTCAGATTTCGTCTACGATTATCTTTCGACTTCAAAAAATGTAACTTTAGAAAACGATCGCGATGTAATCGTAAGTGAAAATTTGTTTAAAATGCCCATAGATTTATCCTTTAAATCTGAAAACAAGCGTACATTTATTCAAGGAACTCTTATGAGAAATCTATTCATTCCTTATAAAGATATTATCTTAGAGTTTATGGAAACCTTGAGAAATCCACAATCCTTTCAAGTAGACAAAACCGGACCAATCCTCCTTAGTACAGATTGGGATTCTTTTGACCAAATCTTGCTTTCTTCAGAAATGGATTATGAAATGAAAACAAATTACTTAAATCCAACAGCGGGATTGAACGGAATTAATTTTGACTCTAAAAAGCATTTAGAGCAACATTTTTCACTCCAGGAATTACAATTTATTGAAGAATTAGCACTAAAACTAAAAAGGGTTTATTCTAGGATAGATTTCGATCCGATGTATTTATTTTCGATATTAGTAAATGCTACGTTAAGGTTAAAATCCGAAATCAATTCTCCTAATGTTCAAAATGTTGAGAGATCAAATGAATCAATGCCAAAGGAATCAATATTTCTCTCCGCTGAATCAAGGATGAGTTCTTTTGTTGATTGGCCGGATAAATTTAGGAGAAGAACTAAGGAAGAGTTGGAAAGATCAGTTGTTCAAGAAACAAGCAAATTGTATCAACCAAAAGAAACTGATAAAGAAACTATTAGAGATGAAGAATTCAGAGGAGAACAAGAGCAATTCAAGATTAGAACCATGAAACGACCTTCAGTACGAGTAAAACCACTCCCACTCATTCCAACGAGTAATTCTTTAGATATTCTCCTTGTTATTAAAGATATAGTAGATCAAGATTATGATATCAGATCTATAGCAAGGGCTCTTGAAATTGCTCGAGACTACATTAAAAGTATGATTTTACATTCTAATCTTTTGTGGGAAATGAGCAGATATGTTAACCTCTATCAACGGGTAGAACCAAAAGTAGGATTAAGCTCTAAAGAGAAATTCGAATTAATAGAACAAATCGAAAAATGGATTAATTTAATAAGTAAAACTCAATCAACTTAAAATGGTGTATGATCATAGTCAATTATAAATCAATTGTAAAGCATTTACAAAAACACTATTCGGACGCAACAGAAGTAGTTGTGATTAATAATAAGGCAAAAGTCCTTCACTCCACGAGCAACTGGAACGTATCGAAAGACGTTAAAGAAGTATTCGCTAGTTGGAGTAGCGGTAAAGCCCAGTCTGTGAATATGAATGGTAATAAATATTCAGTTCTTCAAATGGAGCCAGAAAGATTCATAGCTACTAACAGACAGAAAAAGGGACACTTGGTTGGTTCCTCCATCCCTGGAACCGATATGTATCTTATAGCTCACATCAGGCCAAAAGCAAAAGGTTGGGAACATATGGCTTACCCTGCTATAGCGAGAGCAGCGGCGATGATGATGAAAGGATCGCAATCTCAATTTATTGAGACTGAAGTAGATGTTTCCGAGAATGAATTGTCTGAAAAAATTACCAGAATAGCTCAACCATCTATCGATCCATATCTCAAGGCGGAAGTGGAAGGATTCTTGGATTGGATTAAAAATCCTCAAGGTTTAACTTCTTATCTCCTTCATTCATTACAAGAAAACGATCCTTATAGAATATCCAAACTCTCGGAGATTTACAATGAATTATATAGGATTTTTTATGCTTAAGTTTTATTAATTCTATCGCTTCAGATAGATCGAAATGATGTCGCCATCC
>JAGXOB010000104.1 GCA_019894735.1 Promethearchaeota archaeon
GATAATAGCGATAAGGATGCCAAGGATCATAACGATTGCTCCAATTATTTTGTCTTTAGCCATATTAAACACCTTTACAAGTTTCAGACTTGTTTTTTTTATAATAATTTTCAAGCAAAATTACTTTGCTTAATATTATTTTTAAAATTATATTAAATTAAAACCATTCGTTAAGAATCAATTGGTTTTAATTGTGATGAACCATAATTTGATAATATAAAAAGAATGTTGATATATAAATCAGTTTTATTAACGAGAATACTATGCCAAATCGAGACCAATACGTTCTAATTATCGGTTCAAGTAATATGGATTTGAATATCTACTCGCAACGGTTCCCAAAGCCAGGTGAAACTGTAACTGGTGGTGTTTTTAAGCAGTTCTTGGGAGGAAAAGGTGCGAATCAAGCGGTAGCTTCTGTAAGGTCTGGTTCTAAAACTATTTTTATTGGTAAGGTTGGTATGGACGCATTTGGAAACGATATGCTTTCCCAATTAGGCAACGAAGGAGTAAACATCGAACACATTATAAGGGATCCACATGAATCAAGCGGGGTAGCTTTTATATTGATAGATGAGTCTGGAGAAAATATGATTAGCGTAGCTCCTGGCGCCAATTTTAAATTAACTCCAGATGAGGTTCAGGTTTATTCAGATGTCATTAAAGACGCCAAATGCTTGATAGTTCAAATGGAGATACCTATTGAAACAATTGAAGAAATATTCAAAATTGCCAGTCAAGGGGAAGTCATAAAAATTCTTAATCCTGCGCCTTTAAAGCCAATTAGGTCATCAATTCTGAGTAAAATTGATATTATAATTCCTAACGAGGGAGAATTGTCTCAATTACATTCGCTCTTGAAACTTAATGAATTAGTTGGCAATAATAAAGATAAAATAATTCAAGCTTCAAAGAATATTTCAAAGTTTGGAATAAAGACGATAATAACAACACTAGGTAAAAATGGTTGTATCTTATACGAAGCGGAAGAAGATAGAATTACAGAAATTCCCGCCATTAAGGTTCAAGCTATTGATACTGTAGGTGCTGGAGATTGCTTTAATGGGGTTGTAGCTAGTAAATTATGCCAAGGAGAAAATATATTAACTTCAATAAAATATGCTACAACTGCCGCCTCCATTGCCATTACTAGAAAAGGAGCTCAAGCTTCAATGCCTTATGCAAATGAGATTGAAGATCGTTACAAACACTACAAAGCTAATTACAGTTTTGGGTAGCATCAAAATGAATGAAGAGACTATTCAACCTAATAGGGGCACAAACCTAAGAAAAAATGGAAATAAGGAGCTTAAATTAGTTCTCGATCATGAATCTCTAAAAAAGATTTTTCTTGTAAATGGAATATCTTTTTTCACACAAAATTTAAGAAAAGCTAACTTAACCGTAAAACCAAACGATTATTACATGGTAATTAATAAGTGGGATAAGGATGTAAAAGTTAAGTATAGTATCAATATTGCTAACCATAAAATCATATATCAACCTTATAAATACGATTTGTCTAAAAAGGAAAGATTTGACCCCGTAGCTTTTAGTAAGAACCATGATGTTCCGAGTGGATATATTGACATACTAAATAAATGGTACAGTATTAAATTTACATATCATGATTATAGTTTAATATATATCAAACCAGAAATTGGTATATCAATACAAATTCATCAATTTAGAGACGAACATTGGAAAATTCTAGAGGGCAACCCGATCATAATAAGTGCGAATAGAGTTCATTATTTTGTTGAAAGAGGTGTAGAATTTTTAAACGTAAAAACGACTTATCACTCCGTGATAAACCCTAATAAAAATCCTGAACAATTCGTCATAATCAAGGAAAAGTGGAGCGGGAAATTCGACGAAGAAGACATAACTAGAGCGTTTAACCCGAATAATTTTTATTAATTAATTTTTACGAATCTTGAAATTCTCCACTTGATTCTGGCGATAAAATTTAAGATTTTAAGATATTTTATTTTTCCTCGAAGGTCCCATCTCACCCTTTAAAGTTTTTGGTTTTTAGTTCTCTCGTTTTAATAAAATTAAAATTTGATAGATAACTAAATTCATTACACGTGTTAATAAAAGCGTAAAAAATATACAAAAAATAGTAAATGGAACAAATAGATTGGTGGAATTATGTCTCCGAATGAAGAAAAAGATAATGAAGAACAAAAAGAAATGACAACGGAAGAAGCAACGGAAGAAACAACAGAAGAGCTTGAAGAAGAAACAGATGATAGTGAATTAGATTTAACACAAGAGAGAGATCGCCTTAAATTTCATTATCGTGGGCATACATTAGAAGAACTTAAAAAAATGAATATGGACGAATTTATCCAATTACTGCCAGCACGAGCACGAAGATCGTTAAGAAGAGGATTGCCACCCAGACAGAAAAAACTCCTTGAAAGACTAAGAAGGGCATATAGAGCTAAGAAAAGAGGAAAAGATATTCTTACGAGGACCCATGTTAGAGATATGTTGATCTTCCCCGAAATGGTAGGCTTAAAAATCGGTGTATACAATGGAAAATCGTATGAAATTGTAGATGTTAAACCTGAAATGATCGCTCATTACTTAGGAGAGTTTTCTTTAACTAGAAGGCATGTTCAACATGGTTCACCGGGAATCGGAGCGACGCGTTCAAGTAAATATGTTCCATTAAAATAAAATAATAATTAATGATAATAAAATAACAATTGAGATGATATTTAATGCCAAATTGGGGTTATTCCTTCACTGAACAAAATTATGACGCAGATAGACTAGCTAAAGCTTCTGGGAGAGATTTACGCATAAAGCCAAAACCTTCAAGAGAAGTCTGTGCTGTAATTAAAGGTATGAAGGTAGATCAAGCAAAAACATATCTTGAAAAAGTAATTCAACTCCAACAATCAGTCCCTTTCAGGAGACATAAAAAGAAACAAGCTCATAGAAAGGATTTAAAACAATTTAATTGGTATGCTGGTCGATATCCACAAAAAGCTGCTGCGAGAATCTATGAAATCCTTACATCTGTGGAATCAAACGCAGAATTTAAAGGGTTAGACGTCGAAAATTGTAGAATTATCCACGCTGCTACGCACAGAGGGCGGATAATTAAGCGTTATATTGAACGTGCTCATGGTAGATCAACCGCAAAATTTAGGCATTTAAGTCACGTAGAAATTGTTATTTATGAATTTCCAAGTTAAGTTAAAAATTTTAAAGATTAGATAAAAAATTAAAAGAGATTAAAGAATATGAGTCCTTTAGCCAAACATTTTATTGAACAAGGTATTAAGTTAATGCAAATAAACGAATATCTCAGATCTGAACTTGTACGAGCAGGATTTGCTGGAGTTGATATCCAAAAAACACCGCTCGGAGTTAGGATTACTCTGAGGACAAGTAGACCTGGACTCGTGATTGGGAAAGGTGGAAAGCGAATTCAAGAGATTACTGATGTTCTGCACGATAAGTTTGGGTTAGAAATGCCCCAGATCGAAGTTGAGGAAGTTCCGAATCCCGATTTGAATGCACAGATTATGGCTGAAAGGTTAGCTTATAGTCTCGATAGAGGTAGACATTACAGAAGAGCAGGGTATTATATATTACGCAAGATAATGGATTCTGGAGCTAAAGGTACAGAAATTATTGTTTCTGGTAAGGTAACTTCGCAACGGGCTCGAACTACGGTTTTTAGAGCAGGCACAATGAAAAAATCAGGTCACCCTGCTCAAGTAGGAGTAGATAGAGGTGTAGCTCAATGCATTCAGAAATCAGGTACACTAGGGATTATCGTAAAAATTATGCATGCAAATATAAGAATGGGTGACACCGTTAAAATTAAATATGAAGCTTTAGCAAAGGCTCAAGCAAAAATAGAATCAGAATTAACTAAAACGAAAATTGAGAAGGATTACGAGGTTTCTGTGGAAGATAGAGAACTAACTGCGGTAGAAAAAGAGTTGTTCGATGAAGTCGAAGAAGATGACGTTTCTGAAATCTCTTTAGAATCAGGAAAAGAACCTGAAGATAAAATTGAGGAATAGAGGAAAAAATAAATAATATAGAGAGATTAAAGTATGGACATAATTACAGCAGCAAAAGTACGAGAAATGGACGAAAGAGAAAGAGAGAGGAATCTGATAACTTTGAGAGAAGAATTAATGATGTTATACAGTCAACAGACTGGTGGGGGTATCTCAGATAACCCTGCGAAGGCAAAACTTTTGAGAAAGCAAATAGCAAGGATTCTTACTGTAAAAAACGAAGGAAAATAGATGAGTTTAAAATGATTAGCCCAAAATATCTGATTTACCACGATTTAATTGGCTTTGAAGTAAAGGCTAGACTTAAATCAAAACCTGAGAATTTCGAATTCCAAGATGCTGGTGTGGTAATTGACGATACTCAGAATATGTTAATATCTGAAAAAAATAAAATAGTAAAAAAATATATCAAAAAAGATTATATTTTTAGATTCAAGCTTAAAGATGGAACGCTAGAAGTGAATGGAACAAAAATTGTTGGCATTCCTGAAAATAGATTAAGAAGTTTAAAAAAAAAGAAGTGGTTAAGGAAATAAAATGAGCGTTAGAAATATTGGTATTCCCGGAGTTAATCCCCCCACTGCTCGTGAATGTAGTGATAAAGATTGTCCCTTCCATGGGAAATCACGAATCAGAGGAAAAATTACAAAAGGAGTAGTTGTTAACAAAAAATCAAGAAACACCGTAGTAATCAGACAGGATTATGTTCAGTTCGTTAAAAAATATCAAAGATATGAAAGGCGTAATTCGAGACTCGTATGTCACCTACCCGAATGTCTTAATCACGAAATTGAAGTAGGAGATTTAGTGCGAGTTGGAGAAAGTAGAAAACTTTCTAAAACGAAAGCTTTTATAGTATTAGACAAATTAAAAACAGGGGCGATCTAAATGGGAACAAGAAGAAAACTTGGACGAAAAACGTTAGTTAAACCAAGAACTAGTTATGGCGTACAGAATGGCACAAAAATCTTTATTACAGATAATTCAGGCGCTAAAATAGCACAAATTATTAATGTCGACCACGCAAAGACGCGATTAAGGAGGTTACCAAAAGCGACGGTGGGAGATGTTTGTACGGTAACAATTAAAAAAGGTCGTCCAGATTTACGCGGAAATATTTTAAAAGCAGTAATAGTTCGGCAAAAAATGATTTTTAGAAGATTAGACGGAACTAGATTGTGTTTTGAAGATAATGCTGGTGTCATAATAACCAATGAAGGCGATCCTAAAGCTACAGAAATCCGTGGACCTATAGCAAGAGAAGCTGCGGAATTATTTCCCCGTTTAGCCTCCATTTCTTCATTAATTGTTTAGAAAAAAAAAGAGTGAAAAAATATGAAAGTAAATTCAAAACAACCTCGAAGACAGAGAAAAGCATTATTTCAATCTAAGAATAATCAACGGTCAAAATTATTGTCTGCGAGAGTTGCAGATTTTGTAAGAGATGAATACGGAATAAAAGCGCTTCCAATAAGAGTAGGCGATGGAGTACGAATTACGCGAGGTGAGTTCAAAGACTTTGAAGGCGAAGTAATCGAGATAACTAGAAATCAACGCGTAAAAATTAAGGAAGCAACTTTTGACAAAGCGGATGGAACTCAATTTCATCCTGCAATTCATATTTCAAAATTGGTAATAACTAAATTCACTAAAGAGAAGAAAATGGACCCATGGAGAGCGAGTATGATCGATCGTAAAGCTGTCTTTGGGTTCGCTGATGAGGAGTTAAGAGCTCCAAAAAAACAAAAAGAGGAGGAAGAGAAATAAATGACTAGACACGGTGGCACAAGAGCTTTAAAAAGACTTAATACGCCTAAATTTTTACAAATAAAAAGAAAGCATGGCAAATTCTTTATGAAGCCATCACCTGGCCCTCACCCTAATAGATTCTGTTTGCCATTACTACATATTGTTAGGGATCTTTTAAATATAGTTGATAATCACAGAGAAGCAAAAAAATTAATAGGATTAGGGAAATTTAAGATAGATGGAAAGGTAGTTAGAGATAAAACATATCCTGTAGGTTTAATGGATGTACTAAGTATAGAAAAGTTGAACAAGCATTATCGAATTCTTCCAGATTCTCACCACGGATTAATTTTGCACGAAATACCCGAAGCAGAAAGTGAGTTTAAATTGTGTAGAATTATTCAGAAATCCACTTTAAAGGGAGGACATATACAATTAAACTTACATGACGGAAGAAATATATTTGTAAGGGTGAAGGATCCAAAAAAACCTAAAGAAGATATTTACAAAAGAATGGATGTATTAAAAATTTCACTACCGGAACAAGAAATTCTAAAAATATTAAAGTTCAAGGAAGGAAATTTAGCATTAATCATGTCCGGGAAAAATATTGGACAAACAGGAAAAGTCATAAGTATTTTAAAGAGGTTCGGACCGAAAGCAAGTACGGTATCTATACAGCATAATTCAGATCATACTGAAACCCTTTATGACTATACTTTTATCATAGGAGAAGACCAGTCTGAAATTAATATACCAGAATTAGAATAATATTAGGAGAGGAAATTTATAATGTCAGCAAAAGCAGTAAACTTAACGAAGAAAAAATCTTTAAAGGAACAAGAAAAAATCTTTGAAGAAATGTGGGCTAACCCGATGAAGAAACCTTATTTAGAAAAGGTAGTTCTTAATATTGGAGTGGGTGCTGGAGGGGAAGAGTTAGAAAGAGCAGCTACTGTCTTACAAACTATCTCTGGTAAAACTGCTGTAAAAACTTTATCTAAGAAAAATGTGAAAGAGTTTAATTTAAGAATAGGACGTCCAATCGGTACAATGGTTACCATTCGCAATGATGAAGCTGAAAAATTATTAAAAAGATTGTTTGTCGTAAACAATGATAAAATGTTAAAAAAAAGTTTCGATAATTATGGGAATTTTGGGTTTGGAATAACAGAACACATTACCATTCCAGGCATAGAATATGATAATGTAATTGGCATCTGGGGACTTGATGTTGTTGGTCGAATAGTGAGACCTGGAATGCGAGTAAAATACAGAAGAAAACGTCAAGCTAAAGTACCTAAACACCATTATGTTTCTCGACTTGAAGCTCAATATTTCTTAAAAAAACAATTTGGAATTCAAATTGTAGACAAATTAGAATTAGATTTTATTTAAGCATTTAAAAACAAGAATGATTATTATGCCGCAAGGAAAATTAGGTAAAGGTCAAAGAGAATGTAGACGTTGCCATACACACAGAGGTTTAATAAGAAGGTATGGTTTATATATATGTCGTCGTTGCTTTTACGAAATTGGAAAAGAAATTGGATTTTATAGATATGATTAATATTGAAATTAAAAATGAGGTGTAAAAAATAACAAATACACTAGCCGATATGTGTAACGACCTTAAAAACGCAGAAAAAGCGCGAAAAAAAGAAGTGACAATAAGTCCGGCTTCGAAATTGAATCAGATGGTTCTTCGGATATTCCAACAGCACGCATATGTCGGGGAATTTGAAAGGTACGACGATGGTAGGCAAGGAAAGTTTAAAATAGCGTTGTTAGGCAAAATCAACCACTGCTCTGGTTTAATGAGGCTTAATCATAACATTTCACAATTTGAATCGCTTGAGAGAAAGCTACTTCCAGCACCAGGATTAGGAATAATTGTGCTTACAACAAATCAAGGTATTATGACCATGAAAGAAGCTGAAGAAAAACAGATCGGTGGCATGACCTTGTGTTATATATATTAATAGCAGAAAAAGGTAATGACAAATGGTAAAAACGGCATTTTTTAAAGAAGAAATGGAAATTCCGGAAGGAGTAAATGTTTCCCTCGATGGAAATCATCATATTACTGTAAAAGGACCAAATGGAAAAATCACAAAAGATTTTTCGCACGTGAGAGGTATAAATGTAGAAATTGAAGGAAACAAAATGATCTTTACAACTCACTTTCCAAAAAGTGGAACAC
>JAGXOB010000105.1:0-5794 GCA_019894735.1 Promethearchaeota archaeon
GAATTCATACATTAATGTTAAGAGATTTATTCTTATTTTTTATTTATATATCCTCATAGATTGAGTGCTGTAATAACCAAACATCAATAATAAACAACAAAAATAGATGATTACAAAATGTTTGTCAATCAAAAAATGGACAATTGGTCGGAACCATATTGGGAACACGTAATTCGAAACATTGGACCCATTACTTTCGATGAACAGGAGAAGATTAGAACATCACGGGTGGCAGTGCTCGGTGTTGGTGGTCTGGGCGGACCTCTTGCGGAAAATTTGGTAAGGGCAGGCTGTCAAGACTTAGTTATATGCGATTTTGATGTATTCGACGAGTCAAACTTGAACCGGCAGATTTGTACAATTGAAGATATAGGTAAAAGAAAAATCGATGTAGTTGAATCATATTTATATAAAATCGATCCTGAAATAAGTATCAAGAAATTTTTTAAAATCACTCAACAAAACATAGGTTCTGTCCTCAAAGATGTGAAAGTTGTGGCGTTAACCTTAGACGATCCTGCTACCTCTATATTCATTGCCAGAGAATCACGGAAGCGCGAAATTCCGATGATAGAATCTTGGGCTGTTCCCTATTTATTCACTTGGTGGTTTACTCCTGATAGCGTCGATTACGAGACTTGTTACGGTTTACACACACAACGATTCGATTACTTCGAGCTCTCGAACTTAAAAAAAGAGATCAACCTCGCTACCTATCAAGCATTGTTACCGAAAGTTTTTACGATGCCAGGAGTCAGAGAAAAATACGATAGAGAGCCCGGGGCGTTCGAAGAAATGATGAATGGTTCAATTGGCGCACGATCGTTTGCTCCTTTCGTAAGGATCACTTCAGACTTACTATCGGTGGATGTGATATTTTCAGGAATTCTTAGTGTTAAACCTAAAAATTTAGCTCCTAATCTGAAAGGATTTGATTATATACATATGGAAGTTCGAGAAGCAGTCTTAAATAATTCTAAAAATTAATTTCTTTTTTTTTATTTGATACTATACGATTGACTTTATTTGCTACAACCTTTAATAATTCGTTTCTATCAATTAAATCTTGCTGCAGTTGGATACTACCTTGATTGGATTGATTTATTAAAGCAATTTTTTGATCTTCAGGAATCTTATCATCACTTCTTATACGATCGACGCAAAAACTTAGGAAATTCGAAATGTCTTTAACCATTCGACCTCTAGATAGGAGTAATTTTTGTTTTAGTTGTTTTGCTTGAACTTTTCCTTCAGTAAAATTTCTAATCGCGATCTTCAGCTCTTCTAACTCCTCTTCGTCAAACACTATTTTTTCTACAATTTGCTCGAAATCTTCACTTTGTTGTCTTTTACCCATTAAAAGTCCCCCACCTCTCCTTCGATATATGATTTGAACTTGTTAAATAGTATGGAATAGGATTTGAATACTTCTTTGCTCTGTTGCTCCAAGTTATCTTTTTCTGGAGATATTCTGTCACACATAGATAAGAATTCTGTTAACTCTGTCTCGGAAAACGGAAATTCTTCTACAGTGGTTATAGAATTAATAAATTTTTTAATGTCTACGCTAGTTATAGTGTAATTGACGCTATAGTAGCTATTATAGGCACTATATAGAAACTTTCTAAGCAAGTTCTTGGCTATTTTCAGAGCTTTTTCGTATTTTTGTTGGTCAATGTTTTTATGTATGTTAAAAAATTCGTAATACAAAATAGGAGCAAAATGTTCTGTAATTGCGGATTTTAAGTTATCCACATTAATTTTTCTTGCTTGCGTTGAATTATCCGATTCGAGCTCTACAGGTTCGTATGATATTACGGTACTCTCACGGGACTCATAGTAATCTTTTAAGGCTTGTTGATAGTGTGGACCGACAGCAAAAGATGTTTGCATAGATTCCGAACCACTCGCTCTTCGAGGATGACTTTCTATTAGATACTGTTGTTTTATTAAAATGCTGAAAACATCGTCGATTATGTCTTTTTCTCTCTTTTTCTCTTTAGTAATTTTTAAAATATAAGGGTGTAGAATTTTCTGAAGCTCTTCTTTCACCTTTTTCTTGTACATATTTCCCACCTTGTCAACAACTTGGAGGTTGTTTAAAAATTTAATAGTTCCTTCGATTAAGTTACTATACCCGGCAAAATCGCTTTCAAATAAAGTAGTTTGTGCTCGTTTCATGATTTTTCTTTCAGTATTTTCCAAATCGTAACCTAAATTTTGCATGTAACGTACGATTTCTTGCCAAGAGAGTGTTTTTATCATTCTTATTTCCTCTAAATCTAATTTGACGGGAAAGATTTGATAAATATCACTTCTTTTTACGACCGCTTCGTCTTGTTTCATGTTCCCAATATATCTTGTCTGATACCCTTCATTTCTACTAGCGCTATAGTATCCTACTCCGTGAAGGCTCTCTAAATTCATTTGACCGTCGAGAACTGCCATATCTCGTTTATCAGTTGCTCGAAAAGTTACTATATTGTTTAAATAATTGAAAACATTTGGGTGTAAATATCTAATTTGGGAAGCAGAATAGATTGTTCCGAAACTATTTTCAACCAAAGGATCGAAAAATTTGTCAATTTTCCCATATTGAATTTTTTTATCTAGGAAAAACCCATCGAATATAATGTCTATGTGGGGCATTATAATAAATTTCGGATTGTGCGGCTTTCCCGTTCTTAAATAATGAATAAACTTAGAAATTACCACAAACGCGAAGTAGCACTGCTTGTCGTAATCTTTCACTCCCGAAAGGTCAATTATAACCGTTTTATCGTTCGTAATAAACTCGTAGGCAAGAGCCGTATCCTGCGTATCTTGCTGCTGGTGTTGGATAAAAGAAGACTCTTGCGGAGTAAATTCTTTAAAAAAGGAAAGTAGAGTATCAGTAACTGTTGATTTTTCCCAATCACGCATCGTTGTTAAATCTAAAACTAACGTAGAAACATCTATGTCGGGATTGCGTAAGATAGTATTTTTGAATGTTTCAATCGTTCTTTCGTCTTTTTTAAAGCACATAGCGTATGCGTCGAGCATGTAATCCAAATAACCAGGATTGTCGGTATCGTAAGGAATTCCGGAGCGAAGAGGATTTACAACGAATGTTTTGCCTAACTTATGGTAAATAAACTGCTTCTCGTAAATCGTATTTTCAAAATGATTCATTAATTTAGACCAATTCCCCGTAAAATCGAAAATCACTGAGTTATGTCCCTTTTTAACAAGTTCTACAACAATTTTTTGCGCTAATAGTTCTCTACTGGAATTGGTTCCATTTGTAAGAAGCAAACTGCGGAGCTGCTCAAGTAAAAATCCCGCGGGAACTTCGCTTTCTAAAAATTCGGTATTAATCGTTTTACCTAATAAGATATCGTTTGTAAGTTGTAATGGACTATTGAACTCTGTAGCTAATTTTGTCTCAATTCCTTTTTTGAATTGGTCAGAAAATGCAACTAAATATCTCAACGTTTTTCCTTGGTACAATACGTAACTTAAATGAGTTCCGTTTCTTGAAAAAAATTTGTTTTTCAAAGTCTCGAACATAAGTCCCGCTTCTAGTCTATTTTTCCTTAATGGGACAATCTCGAAGTTCGTAAAAAATTGCTTAAAAGTGTTATGAAGAACTGTATTCTGAAATTTTAATTGTTGTTCAATTCTATCGATTGTTTCATAGTTAATCTCTGGAGAATTAAATACTACACTTGTGGAATAGGTTGCGATTGTGCTCCAAACTCCCGCACGGGAGCTAAGCCAATTATTACCATCAATAAAGTTATCCGTTCTTTCAAGTAACATCCTTTTCTCGCCTTCATTTAAATATTTAAACCCTTCCTTGTCGAACTGATTAAAAGATAAAGGTTTCAATTGAAAAGTAATTGTAAAAGGCATAGATTCTCTTATTAATGCCTCGTAAAACTTATCTGGGGTGCAATAAGAGGGGGGATAAGAAAAGTTAAGGTTAAGCATCTTAAGACCGCCTACAATACTTCCCTCGACCTGATAAAAGATGCTCTCGGGAGTTCTATTAGATTTGTAAAACAGAACCTTCGAAAAAGGATTGACAACTTCAATATCTTTGGATTTGAACAATTTACCTTTGTTAAATTGGAACAATAATTCCCGCCACCAGATTGCTATTAAGCTTACAAGGATAGTAAAACTTAGTAATAAACGCACTCCTATTGGTAAACTAAAAACTAATACTAATAAATCGAGCGATACTACAATTGAGAGTAAATAAATAGCCTTCGTTATCGAACTGCTAATTTCTTGTCTAAAAGACTTACGGGTTATTTCATTTGAATCGTTTTCTACCTCTATTTCTTGTTTTAAGACCGAACTTCTAAAGGCGTTAACTAACTCGGTATCAGATAATTGCGTTATTCTAAAATGATGAAAGTTAGAAGCAAATGCGGATTTTAATGACACTGTATACTCTCGAAGGTTATCTACTACATCTAATAATTTCAACTTGGAAATTCTTCCTTTAACGCAGTAAAAAGTGCTGAAGAAAATCATCGTTTCGAAAGAAGAATTTTGAATCCCGGTGTTGCTATCAGTAACTATCTGAAGTGGTTTTTGGATGATTTGATAGGAATATGGTACTTTTACTGCGTGTAACCCTTTTATAAATCGGTTTAAGTTTGCGTGGACGTTTTCTGGAATAACTTTAATTCTAAAAATCCTTATCCCTGTCGTGATTAAATCTTTATGGTTAGTAAAAAACAATAATGACGCGTCGTATTTAGGTTGCCAAAACACAAGTTCTTGAAAGGGTTCAAACGACTTGAATTCGAAGAGATGTCTTAGACTGAAGATATTTTTATGGAAAACTAAAACATAGCTTATTACAACAATTGCTGTAACCCCAATAGACAAGGCTAAGTTGAACGTTGAGTATAACAAGAGTGCAAAGTATAAAAATCCAATAATCGCAACGGACCCCACCTTAAGAAGAGTTTCTCTTTTATCAATATCCTTATAAGAGGGATTAACCTTCCAAACTTTCAAATACGCCTTTTCCTGGTCATCTCCGTCGGGTTCTTTTTTGGAATCACTCTTATCTTTCCAATTATTTGATTCTTTTAACAGATTTCCGTAAGACTTTACCATTCTTTATTTCACCTCTTACTAAAGTAAGCTTTATTAATAAAATACAATACTATAATAGCTCCAAAACAGATGAGCATATTGTAACTAATAACTTCAGATAAAACACCAAACATAAAAGATTCAATTACCGTTACAATTCCTATCATAGCAAAAAGAACGATTAACCCAAAGACTAAGAATTGTCCGATGGTTTCTTTCGATTGCCGGTAAGATATATTGTCTTTTAAAGAGCCAGAAATAACTATTTTTCCTTTGGAGCGCTGCTCGATGTTTTTCCTGATTGTTTTAAGGTGTAATATCTTTTCGAAGGTTTCTTTATCGAACTCCCTTTCTAGTTGAATTTGAAGGGCTTTTTCTTCCTCTCTAAATTTGTGAAGTAAAATAGGATTAAATGCCCCTTCTTTTTTGTTCTTCGAGTTTTGACCACCAGATAAGAAAGAAAACATTGATATGGATCGATTACGATCTAATATGTCCGAGTTTATGTTTTCGTGAAGGTTAGGCACTTCGAGTTTTCGAAGCTCGTAGTAGATGTCAAACACTTCTCTTACGTGATCTAATCCTAAGTCTCCCTCTTTTTTCAGAAATAACAACTCGATTTGAGAAAGCACTTCGACTATTTCAGGTTTAAAAATTTTTATTCTAAAATTTAAAGAAAAGATTTTGTTAACGAGTT
>JAGXOB010000105.1:5890-7870 GCA_019894735.1 Promethearchaeota archaeon
CGATTTGAGAAAGCACTTCGACTATTTCAGGTTTAAAAATTTTTATTCTAAAATTTAAAGAAAAGATTTTGTTAACGAGTTCCATGTACTCAAAAATCTTCTCGCCGTCATTTTTCTCTCTAGGCCTCATTCCAAGTTTAATCCCTATTTCGTCTATTGTGTTACTCGTAAGGACAAAGCTGACAACTGCTAGTTTTTTGTAGTTCTGAGTCTCTTTACAGAGTTGGATCAACCTTTTTAGCTTTAAATCTAACAGTTGTTCTTTCATTTTCTCCCCCGGGTTGTTAAAAATTCCTCGTAAATTTTATTCACTTCGCTTTTAGGAACTTCAGTTTGGGAGTTGTTTGTTGATTCGAGCTCAAATTCTTCTTTGGCGATTAGTTTGTCTAAATCTAAATCTTCTCGGATGCTTCCAATGTATTGATTAATTGTATTTTCTACGCTGGAGTGTTCGGTTTCGAAAGTAGTTATTACAGAATGATTAAATAGAGCGTAAGGGAATGTAAATCCGAAGGATATAAATTGGAAAAAATAACCAGGACCAATCGAAAAGTAAAAGGTAATTTCTAATTCATAATCGTAGAATAATAAAAATGGATAATAAAGACCGTTAGGTAGCAAGAAAAACAGTGGAAATATTAATATAAAGAAACCAATTAACGTTACTAAAGACAAGTTCACAAAATTAAACTTCTTTACTTTTAATAGCTTGTCTCCTTTCTCTACGTCGTGGAATAGTACGGAATAGGCAGAAATGAACAATATTATTACAAACGCGATTACGATTGCAATGGGCATTGTTGCATTCTTTGGTTGGTAATATTCGTTGAACAAAGCACCTGGGGAAAAGGGAGTGCTCCAATCAAACAAAGCGTTGTATATCCAATGAACAACGGTTTCTCCGGACTCATTAATTCCTTGAAGATAATACCAATCTAAAAATACAGAAACAAACCCAAGCAGTAACCCAAATACAAATAATATTTTGTATACTGATTTTAAATTTATCGACATATTGAACTAAACTCTTATATTTCCTATGTATATGTATAAGAAGTTAGGATTATATAAAGGAAAAAATTAGTTTAGACTTCGTTGAAAAAATCTTCTGGTTTCGAATTCTAATCTTCTAAGAACGAGAGGTATTTATTGTTATAGTTGGGTTTTTCATCCGCAATGCTTACTTCTGTTTCTTTCTTTGAATCGTGCGTCACTTGGAGTTTACTTTCTTTTTGGTTCTTATGGACGCTAATCGTGATATTGTCTTTTTCGATCTGTTCCAGCACCTTATAACTCTTCTCTTTTCCAAAACATTCGTATCCAAATTGAGCTAAAAGCTCAGTAGAGAATTCATCTTTAAACTCTAATAAATCAAGCTCGCTAAATTCTAAGTTTTGCATATAGTAGGGCGTTTCAAATTCTATTGCAAGCTCTTTCTTCGCTCTATAAAACTTGAGATATAAATAGGTTAACACAGATAGATAAATTCCAATGATAGCAAACCCAATACTGTTAAACAACCTTAAAAAGTAGAACAGTTCTCCGAAATAAATAATAGCTAAAGCTATGGCGTATCCTACTAATGGGATCGAAACAAAACGCACATTTTTTCGAAATTTCTCGTCCATTTTTTCGTAATTCTTAACGGTATTCGAACTTTTCACGCGTGATTCAATTAATCTGTATTTTTGCTCTAAGAAATCTAATAATTGGGATAAATGAGATTGATGAATAACGTGAAGGTTGGTATTTCTTTGATAAGGAAAGGAAATTGATTTTTCCATACATCTCGGTAGCGTTTTACAAACCATTACTGGCTCGATCAATATCTTATATTGAGTTTGACCAGATTTGAAAAAGAGTTTTTTGTTTTCTACGCTTTTTTCTAATGATAGGTTTACTTGTAAATATTTTTGAAAGAACTCTCGGAACTTGTTTTCATTAAAAATGTCATCGAACATCAAATCTCTTGTATATAAC
>JAGXOB010000106.1:0-6191 GCA_019894735.1 Promethearchaeota archaeon
AAACAACATAAACCATAAAATCCATGGCAATAAGAATATATATGTAAAAATACCTAAAACAACAGCGATAATTATAAAAGTTAAAGTTCCAATTGCTGTGCGAAAAAAATTAATGAAAGAAGGGCTAGCATGAGGCTCAGTTCTTCGAAAGAGGACATTTGAAACTACAAAAGTTAATACTGCAAAAACTGCGATTATTTCTCCTGTCATTCAACTAAATTCCTCTTTTTTCCATATTCGGCTAACTTTGAAAAGGATTTAGCAGCACGCTCTATTGATGGAAACACGATAAATCCATCTTCAATTAACTTAGCATGGAATTTTTTCCGAGATTCGCTAGGATAATCTGGCAGAATTATAATAAATGTTTTATCTAAAGATTCAACATGCGCTTTAATACCATTAATGTTTTGATAATATTTTTTGAATCTATCACCTTCTAAGTCACTCCACGCATCGCTTACTAGCATAGTCAAATCAATACCATCATCTATCGCTGCTGTGCATAGTTTTAAATATATATCATTAGCAGTTAACCAAGGTAAATCTAATGGATTGGCTAAACTTCCGATTTTAATAGGATATATTTCTTTCAATTTTTCTAATTTTTCCCCTTCAATAAGTGGCAAATTGAAACCTAAATCAGTTAAAATATCTGTTGCTAATATTCCAAACCCTCCAGACCATAAAACCACTAAAACATCTTTGCGTATAGGGTATTTAACTTCCCTATTTAATCCTTTAAACCTTTGGATGTGTTGTGAGAAAAGATAGGTGTAATCAATTAATTCATCGATGGAAGATGGAACTTCAATTGTTGGTGTTTGGTTGAAAATAGCTTTCCAAATGACATCTTTGGTAGCTAAAGAACCTGTATGGGTCAATACAGCTTTTTGACCTCTCTCAGTTCTACCACCTCTCATAAAGAACACCGGTTTCTTCATAGATTTTAATACTTGGAAGAGCTTTTTTCCCTCATTTCTATATAAAGCCGGTAAACCCTCAAAATATACACATATAATCTCGGTTTCGATATCGTGGTTAAGATAATCTAAAAGTTCAGAAATTTGAATATCGATACAGTTACCAATGCTAACACCTTTCGAAAACCTTAAATTATGTCGTCGAGAGCTGAATTTGATCATTTTAGAATGTAAATCTCCAGATTGAAAAATCAACGCGACATCACCACTTTCAACAGGAAAAGAAGAATAATAGGCAATCTTTCCTTGAGGACAATAAAGTCCCATACAATTTGGTCCAATGCTTCTGGTACCAGGTGTATTTTCAAGGATTTCTTTGAGTTTTCTTTCAATTTTTACGCCATCATCGTCAAATTCTCCAGTACCAGCTGTAAAGATGTGGATAAATTTAAGCTTCTTTTTAGATAAAATTTCTATTAAACTGTCAACTAATAGATCTCTTCTAACACTTAAAATTAGAAGATCGATTGTATCAATAGGTACATCATCAATTGTTCTATAGCATTTTATTCCTAAGAACTCATCATCTCTAGTGGAAACTAAAAAGAGATTCTCTAAATTGTATCCCTGCCTAAGAAAGCCGTCGACAAAAAATGCTATTTTGGGGGATAATTTATACAGTAAGACATTTTTAGGTTTAAAAAGTCGTTTGAAGGATGTTTTTTCATTTTGTTTTTCCAATACTTTCCCCTAATTCGTTTGTTATTAAGTTATTACAGTTAAAACAGTATTTGGGAATTGAATTAAATTGAGTTCCGCAATTAGGACATACTGATCTATTTAGAGATTCGATTTGCTCTAAATTATCTGTTTTTGTATTTTTTCTTAAATTTTTTATGAATTTTAAAATTAATGATAACGCAATAGACTCAATAGCGATAATTAGCCCTAAAATGATGGTTTTAATAATAAATATCGGGAAAAGAGTACTAAAATATATTTCTGAATATCGCCAATAAAATACATAGAAGAAAAAGTTAGGAAAAAAAAAAGTGGTTAAATTCATAGAGTAAGCTTTCTTGAAATCGCTAAAAATAAGAATAGGTATTAAAGATATTATAATCCAAGTAAGGTTGATATATACAAAACCAAAACTATTGTTATACATAATAAGGTTTGCCAAAAATTGAATAATAAATTGTTGCTCGTTTGCTCTAGGGTCAGTGCTTAAATCAAATTCAATTTGAAACTCATACTTAAAAATAACGATACAAGCTATTAATAAGAATATTTGAATGCAGAAAAGTAGTAATTTGCTTTTAAACAAGTTCTTTTTCTTCATCATTAAATGATAATATACATCAAAAAATTATACTATTTGATATAGGATAATAGAAGAAAGGATAAAAAAATGCCTAATCCGAAAAATTTTTAATATTTGTTTGTTTATTTTCTTTATAGTGCAGAACTTGTTAACTTATTCTATATCGCTTTATTCTATTAGTTTAAATTTTGAGGGTGTTTTGGATTTATGAGTTATTCGTTTAGTCGTACTAAATTAATTGATAAAATCAAATTCGGACTACTTAGTCCGGATGAGATAAGAAAGATGTCTGCTGCTCGAATCATAACAGCAGATACTTATGATGAGGATGGCCTACCAATCCCAAGTGGGCTTATGGATCAACGGCTAGGAACAATTGAGCCTGGTCAGAGATGTCAGACTTGTGGAAATCTTGTTAGTAATTGTATGGGGCATTTTGGCCATATAGAATTAGCTAGGCCCGTAATCCACGTAGGATACGCGAAGAAAGTGCTAAAAGTGCTAAGAAGTATATGCCCCGAATGCTCAAGATTGATGCTAACAGAAGAAGAAATGGATCTTTTTAGACAAGAACAATTAAAACACCAAAGGATTTTCTTCGAAGGGGATGAAGATGCGACCAAACTTGTTTTTAAACGCGCAAGAAAAAGCAAAGTTTGTCCATATTGCGGAGCCAAAAAGAAGAAAATTGTCATCGAAAAGCCTACTACTTTTTATGAGGAGGAGGAAGCTAAAGGTTCTAGGAGAATTACTCCAATAGAGATTTTAGAGCGTCTTTTAAGGATGACCGATAATGATCTGAGAATTCTTGGAATATCTCCCGAAAATGCTAGGCTTGAATGGGTTATATTTACAGTGTTACCAATTCCGCCTGTATGTGCGAGACCTTCTATTACGTTAGATAGTGGAATTAGATCTGAAGATGATTTGACTCACAAATTAGTAGATGTTATACGTATTAATCAAAGATTAAGAGAAAACATCGACGCTGGCGCTCCTCACTTAATTGTTGAAGATTTATGGGAATTACTTCAATATCACATAACCACTTATTTTGATAATCAGGTCTCCGGAATTCCTCCAGCACGACATCGCTCTGGAAGAGCCTTGAGAACATTAACGCAAAGGCTAAAAGGGAAAGAAGGACGATTTAGAAGTAATTTAAGTGGAAAAAGGGTCGATTTTTCGGCACGTTCGGTAATCTCACCAAACCCTTTCATTAGTATTAATGAAGTAGGGGTGCCTATTGAAATCGCCATGATTCTAACTATCCCTACTAATATTAATGATTGGAACATTGAAGAGATGAAACAGCTGGTTTTAAACGGTCCATTTCATCATCCGGGAGCAAACTATATTATCAGAACAGATCGAAGAAGAATTGACCTACGTTACGTTAAGAATCGCAAAATAATATCTGAAATGCTCGCTCCTGGATATACTGTTGAACGACATTTAGCTAATGGTGATCTAGTGTTATTTAATCGGCAACCATCCCTTCATAGAATGTCAATTATGGCTCACGAAGTTAAAATTATGGATGGCAGAACTTTCAGATTGAATTTAACGGTTTGTCCTCCATATAACGCTGATTTTGATGGCGATGAAATGAATTTACATGTCCCACAAAGTGAAGAAGCACGAACTGAGGCTGAATTACTTCTTAAAGTTCAAAATCATATCTTATCTCCACGATTTGGAGGTCCAATTCTGGGAGGAATTCAAGACTTTATTTCTTCTGTTTTTCAATTTACAAGTTTAAATTCATTATATAATAGAAAAGACACTTTAAAGTTATTGTATTTAGGAGATGTTTTTGTTTCTAAACCTGGCTTTAGTTTGGATGACATAGTTCCCGTAAAAACCGATCCTGAACCATATTATTCAGGAAAACAAATTTTTAGCACTCTTTTTCCAGACGATTTGAATATTAAGGTAAAATCAAAATTTTGTAAGAAATGCGATGTGTGTTTGGAAGAGGGCTGTGAATATGACGCATACGTTATCATTAAAAATGGGATATTAACAACTGGAACAATCGACGAAAACTCATTTGGAGCCATGCAATCTAATAGTATTTTGCAAAGAATAATAAAAGATCATGGAAACGCTCTCGGAAGACAATTTTTAGATAATTCAACAAGAATGTTATTATACGTTATTCGACAAAATGGAATGACAATGGGTTTAGACGAAGTTTATGTTCGTGGAAAAGCTTATGACAAAATACAGCAAATATTGAAAAACGCCAACGATGAAGCTGACAAATTAATTAAAGCTTTTTACGAAAATGACACTACAATCTTGAGAAGAGCCCCCGGACGTTCAATGCGCGAAACGCTTGAACTAAGGATTCGGCAAGTGCTCGCAGAAGCTCGTAATACGGCTATGGATACTGCTGCGCACCATATAGGAGACGAAGCGCATTCTGTAATAATGACTAAGTCCGGAGCAAGAGGTAATATTTTAAATCTGGGACAGATGTCCGCTGTTGTTGGTCAACAGGCGATAAGAGGCGAAAGAATTAACAGAGGTTATAGTTCGAGAACACTTCCACATTTTAAAGTAAATGATTTAACTCCTAAAGCTCGTGGGTTTGTCGAGAGTTCTTATCGAAAGGGTTTAAATCCCGAAGAATTCTTTTTCCATGCAATGGGTGGAAGAGAAGGGCTCGTAGATACCGCTGTTCGTACATCTACTAGTGGTTACATGCAGAGACGGTTAGTAAACGCTTTACAAGATATGATAATAGAAAATGATGGAACAGTCAGAAATAGCGATAAAAATATCATTCAATTCTGCTATGGTGATGATGGAATAGACCCAATGCACACAGATCATTCTGATGCCGTAAACCTTGAAGTATTACTCCTTAAGGCTAAAGCACTTGATTTAAATGAAATTCGGGAAGAAATTAAACATACTCCTACTCCAAAACCTACAAAAAAAAAACCCGCAGCAAAGAAGCCAGTAAAAAAAGAACCTTCAAAAAAACCTAAACAAGAAGAAAAAAATCAAGCTCTAAGTGAAGAAGACTTGAGAGAAGCATACAATAAAGAGACAGGAAAGAACGCTGAATGGAGAGGAAAACTCACAAAAGGATATCTTGAATGGAAAGAAGAAAAATTGGGATAAATTCTTAAAAAATTTAAAGGTCATAGAAAATGGGAAAAGTAACTAAAACAATATTAGAAAATAACTTAAATGAATTAAAAGAAGACGGTATACCTGAGGATCTTATTATAAAAATAAGAAATCGTATTAAAGATGAAGAATTAGAAGAAGAACAATTGGAATACCTCCTAAATAAGATTTATGTTAATTATAATAATGCCATTGTTGAAACGAACGAACCTGTAGGAACGGTCGCTGCTCAAAGTATTGGAGAACCTGGAACTCAAATGACTCTGAGAACCTTTCATTATGCAGGAGTTGAAGAATTCTCTGTAACTCAGGGACTTCCTAGGCTCATAGAGATTGTTGACGCTCGACGATTTCCTAGCACACCTCAGCAAACAATATATTTAGAAGAACCATACAATCAGAGCGAAGAAAAAGCACTTGAGGTTCATAGGAGAATTGAGCAAATTCGTATAGAGCAAATTACCCACGATGTAGACTTAGATTTTATTAATTGGAATATTATAATCAATTTAATTCCTGATATTTGCGAAAAAAAGGGAATTGATATCGATACAATTCCTGAAATTTTAAAGAGATACAAGAAAAAAGGAACAATTAAACGAGAAGGAAACTCAATAATCATTGATCCGCAAATTGAAGACCTTCAAAACCTTCAGAAACTAAGAGAAAAAATCCTTAAGAAAGTAGTAAAAGGTGTACGAGGGATAAAAAGAGGGTTATTAACCCCCACTGATGATAAGAAGGAATGGGTTATTAAGACTGAAGGAACTAACATGCATGGCGTCGTTCAAATTGAAGGA
>JAGXOB010000106.1:6289-7814 GCA_019894735.1 Promethearchaeota archaeon
AACCCCCACTGATGATAAGAAGGAATGGGTTATTAAGACTGAAGGAACTAACATGCATGGCGTCGTTCAAATTGAAGGCGTAGATATTACTAGAACGGTTTCCAACCATATTCACGAAATTGAAAAACTTTACGGTATCGAAGCTGCGAGAAATATGATAATTAAAGAAGCCCAAAAAGTGTTAGAACAACAAGGATTAGATGTTGATCAAAGACACTTACTAATCTTGTCTGATTTGATGTGCGTGGAAGGCTCGATTCAATCAATCGGTAGACACGGAATATCGGGATCAAAAACAAGCGTGTTTGCCAGAGCAGCTTTCGAAGTAACAGTTAATCAATTATTAGATGCCGGACTTTATGGAGAGGAAGAATGCTTGTTAGGGATTCCCGAGAATGTAATTATCGGACAGGTTGTTCCAATGGGCACAGGTCGTGTAAAAGTGCAGTTCGATTTAGATGCTAACCTTAAAATATTAAATCAATTAAGAAAACAACAATAATGTATAAATAAGCTCTACAACACGATTCATAATCCTAACCAATAGTTTTAATGCCTCTTAAATACATAAAAATTATATTTGATCATGATGCTAATTTTAAAATCCTTTTTAGCAAGAAATAGGAGAACAAGCGATAAAATTTTATATTATTGTGTATTTTTATAATCACGGTATTTTTGAAATTTAAATCAGATACTATAAGTTGAGACGATGGCAAGGAAAAATAAAAAGATAAGCGAATCAATCGATTTATCTCGGAAAAAAGTAAAGGAATTTGATGTCGATACTAATATTAAAGTCGCCTACAAAACAGGTAAAATGTTATATGGTAAGACACAAGTCCTAAAGCAAATTAGACAAGACCCATTTAAGATGGTAATTATAGCAAATAACTGTCCGGACGAACTAATTACCCAATTGACGTATTATAACTCTCTTATTGACAATAGCATATTTATACACAGATATAAAGGTTCTTCGTGGGAATTAGGTTTAGCAATGGGCAAACCCTATATGATTTCTGTCATTGGAATAAACGATTTTGGAGATTCTGACTTACTGACTTTAAAACCTAAAAATAATTAATAACTAAGTGGAAAACTAAGTGGAACCGAAAAATATGTTACGGAAAAATATCAAACTTGATAGACAATCGATGGAATTAATTTCACTTTTAAACAATATCTCTGGAGCGATTATAAAAGACTGCTTTATTTTTCAATCTCCGGAAAATAATTCTGAAATAATTATATTCTTAGTAAAAAAAGAAGACGTTGGAAAAGCAATCGGCAAAGCCGGAGAACACGTAAAGGATCTTATGACTAAACTTCAAAAGAAAATTGACGTAATCCCTTGGTCAGAAAACCTTGAACAATTCATCCAGTTTATCTTAAACACAACAAAGAATTCAATCCAACTTCAAAATATAGAAATTAAAGAAAGTAGAAACGAAAAGAAAACCGTAATTATTTCCGTAAGACCTCAAGATCGTGGAAAAGCTATTGGCAAAGAAGGTTCCATGAT
>JAGXOB010000107.1 GCA_019894735.1 Promethearchaeota archaeon
TTTTTTCAGGTTTTCTTAATGCCATTGAGATAATGAGTGAGGAATTAATGCATGTAGGTGGGCTCCTTGATATAAATCTAAATGAAGGAATTCTTCTTGTGACCAGATATGAATATATAACTGTTGGATTACTTGCATCTAAAACATCCAAATTATTAAGAGATTGTGTCAATAATTTTACAAATGATTTTGAAAATAAATTTAAAAGGTTTGTCAAAAAATCTTGTATAGATATGAACGAATATAAATCAGCTTATGAGTTTATAAATAAATACTTCTCAATTATTCCATATCAGAATATTAAAAATAAAAACCAGCTTATAACATTATCACATAAATATCATGAATTGCCAAAACAGATTGAGAATAATATTAAAAATATTTTTGAAAACGAAGATGAATATGAAAATGTTTTAAATGAATTAATTAAAACTCCATATTCAGACCCTTCTGAATTTTTTGATTTCTATGATGAATTTAAACATGAAATTGATGAATTGGAATTGAAAAAGCCAAAGGAAGAAGAAGAAAAAAATAAATATTTAGAATAATTGAAGATTCCACATTTAAATCCTTTAAATTATGAAGTCTAGCTCCTATTAATCTAATTTTATCCATCTTTATCAAGTCCTTTATTTCAAATTTGGATTTAATTTATTACCACAATCAAAGCATTCCGCATCGTGGACGCAAATTTCTCCGCCACAGTCCGGACATTGATATAACTTTTCTTGTTCTTGTATCCATTGTTCAAATCCGATCTCTTGAAGTCTCTTCAGATTCTTAACAGGGCTCACACCATATCTTTTAGAGTATCTCTCATCAATACTTTTCAAGTTTGAACATGGAAAAGTGTTGCATTCGTAGCAGAACTCGATTTCATTTTTTCTTATTAGTCCACAATTCTTTTTTATGAAAGAACAATTTTTATTTTGAATCCGACAGCCTTTACAACCATTTTTTCGACCTTTTTCTATGAAGAGATCCTTTTTAAGTAGTAGGTATGATCTACAAGCACCACAATAAACTCCACATGGAGTTGCTAAATTTTTTTCATACATTTCTTATTTCACTTCAAATTTTTAGTTTATTTAATTATAAAACCCTTTCAAAACTTTCATTGCCTTTAGAGTAATCCATTTACTCTCTTTACCCTTTTGTTCAATATTTGCCTGCATTCGTCCATTAAAGGTTTTTTCTAAAATCCATCTACCATTTTCATTTTGCTTAGATATAATTAGATCAATAGCATCTTGCATTCTTTCATCCTTACAGCCTAAGCTTGTTAATATCTCTAAAACCTCCAAAGCATCAATTTTCCACATTAAAGGGAAACCAAATTGTGTCCATTCTTGCTTGGCTATCGCATTTAAATTATGACTTTGTTTATAAATATGATGAATGAGTAAATATTCAACTGCTTTATTAATAACATCAATAACTCCTTCTGATCTCCTTTTAGGTGGAATTTCAGCCAGTGCTTTTAAATTTTTAACAACGCACATATAACAAGTATGTTTTCCCCAACATGCTTCACCCTTTTTAGATCCGATATTATAAGGCCATTCATCAGGGGCATATTCTAATCCATCATCAAAACGCTGATAATTGACAATCCAATTTATTCCTTGCTGAATTCTTGAATCTTCTATATATCCAAACCTAATTAAACTCCAGAGCATATTACCAGTAAGACAAGGCAAAACTTTATTGTGATCTCCGCCATTTCCATTACTATAATACGCAAACGCTCCACTTAATTTATCTTGTGCTCTTTCAAGGATAAATTCACACATTTTTTGAATTCTTATATCCCTACTGTCTGCACCAAGTTCTGCTAAGACTATAATTTGCCATACAGTTCCTTTATATTTAGTCTTTATATAGAAGTTTTCAGCCATTTCCCAATAACCCCCTGATTGTTGGTTATTTAAAATCTTAGGGACTAAGCCTTCCAACATAATTTTCTCTTTTGCTTCTTTGAATTCACTACAATGTTCATTTTGGTTCATAATATCTATTAGAGTGAAGTACCGGACTGATAAATTGTTGGCTTCTAATAACCATTCAGTTGGGTCTGAATTTAAATACGACTTCCAATTTTTCACTATTTATAACACCCATTTCTTAAACTTTAATTTTTGCTAAATTTTTAAACAACTTTTCCTCCAGTATGAGAATCTCTAAAACTAAATTATGTAAATCTTCAAAATTTACATGATTTAAACATTCCGTTTTATATTCATCAGCAGCATTTTTTAAAGTTTCAGCAAAGATAGTCCAATTCTTAGCAGAATCACTAATTATGGGGACTGATTCTTCTAATATATTGAATTCCATGTTACTCCATGCCATTGGACCTTCTCTAAGCTCCTTTTGACTTAATAATTCTTGAAGAAATTGTGAGTAAAGATTACGAAATGCAGCCCCTCCAGTGCCCCAAGTCTCAATATATCCATGTAATAATTCAAACATAAGTCTCGCTCGTGAAATAATTTTCCCTGTGGGATCCTTTGATTCACCTTGCAATTTTACTTTCCATTCTGGGATTGATCTTGCTAATAATTTAATCCCTTGGATTCCACTATTATTTATTGATGGACGCAACATATTATCGACCACTTTTTTAATTGCGACTTTTACTCCTGCTGCTAGAGGTGGATGTTTTCCGTCAGGTCTTCTCACCATGGAAAATTGGACATTGTTTGGATACATAAATTTTGGACCATGTTCAGAACTCCTTGCTTCTTTTAGTTCATTTATTGGAACTTCTTGAAACCCTTCATATTCAGAATCACCTACATACGCAATTCCTTCTACATCATTATAACCCGCCAGAGTAATTGCATGTCCACCAAAATGAATATCTCCTTCTTCTTTAAAATATGGCAAATAACCTAGATCAACTTTAAGGATTAATGGAATATTTTGAGTTAACAGTTTTTTTGACTCCTCCCATGCTTTATCAGCACTAGTAAAAGACTGTTTCCTTAATATTATTCCTAATAATCGGCAAGCCAATGAATTTAGTTCGATTGTTCCTTGCTTACCTCCCAGGAAAAAAGGAATGTCTGATTCCGGTATAAATGAAACACTATTGGTGGTATCGAAAAACCCGAATCCCATTGTTGCATCTAATCCAAATGCCATAGGTTCTGACATAGGAAAACCGTGAAATTCAAAAAGATCTCTAATCGAAGAGGATTCACAATGATGACCAATCCTGTGGATAAAATTATTTACTATATGCCTTTGTGTCAACTTTTCCTCCTCCTCTTTTGATTTCATCTAAAACCATCTCTAAAAATTCAATATCAGCCTGTAGGATTTTACATGGGTGAATAAATAAACCCCTAACATTTAGTGGCATTTTAGAATTTTCAGCTAACATTTTCTCTAATTCTAATTTATGTTTTTTTATAGTGTTTAGCGAATTAGTGAAAACTTCTACTTGTTCTTCCTCTGTTAAATAAGGTAACATTGAAAATGCCATATAGAAATCGGGATCGTTCCTACCTATAAACTCATTTAGAACCTTAAATATCTTTTTTTTAAGTAGTTTAGTGCCTTTAACTGTTATTTTATAAATTTTCACCAAACGATTGTTTTCCTCTTCCGACCAAGAATCTACTAACTCTTTCTCTTTTAAATTTTTCAATACACCATATACTGACGATTCTCCAATAGCTGTCCAAGCTCTCATTCCCCTTTTTTTAATCCTTTCATTTATATCTTTCCCATGACACGGATGTTCCGATACTAATCCTAAAACAGCAAAAGAAATATGACTTAAATCAGTACTTTCATCAGTAGACATAATCAATAATCATTTTGAATTATTACGCGATCGATCTATATTAAGATCGTTCTTAATATAGAATGATATGAATCAAGAATATTTAAACTTATTCTTAAATGAAAAAAAAATAAAAATAGACTTTATTAAACTTCCAATTACAAATGAATATTTTTTAATTCTGAAAATCATTCATTATAACCACGTCAGATGAAACACATCCTAATGTAATTGACAAGTTGGATAAACCACTTCCTCTTTGGGGAATAGCACTCATCCCAGTATATATTTCGGCTTTATTTATAATTATCTTATTTCCTCTGGCTCAAGATTGGACATGGATTGAAGCTTGGGTATTCATTATATCATTTGCAGTAAACTTTACTATCAGTTACTATCTCATAAATAAAAAGAATCCACGCGTCATTCGGAACCGCATTAAAATAAAAAAGGCAGGTATCACAGAGAAGACAAAAAGTTCTGCAAGATCGGATTGGTTCATAATGCCGTTGCTTTCTATAGGATTTATTGGAGCAATAATCTTACCACCATTTGATCATCGTTATTTATGGTCTCCAATTATTTTCCCAATAGAGATAATCGGTCTGATAATCTTAAATGGTGGTCTTATCATCATGGATTTTGCGATGATACAAAATGCTTATGCTTCAAAAATATTAGATATAAATAAAGGTCAAAAACTTATTGATACAGGATTATATGGTCATATGCGTCACCCACTCTACACAGGAGGGATTTTAATGATATTTGGATTGCCTATAGCGTTAGGATCCTGGATATCGTTAATACCCGCAGCAATTGGAGTGTTAGCCATAATAATTCGAATAAAATTCGAGGAGGAGATGCTTATCAAGGGAATGGACGGTTATGAGGAATATCGAACTAGAGTTAAATACAAAATTATACCTAAAATTTACTGAATTTTGCTTAGTTTTTTCACGATATTGAGTAAAATATTTCTTATTTAATTCATAGACTTACAATATGAAGGAAGAAATAGAAGAAATTTTAACAATTATAGCTGAAAAGGCACAGTTAGCTGAGGGTATTGAAGGTGTACGATCAACTCTATTAACAATGTATCGCTTTCCATCTCTCAAAAACAAAAAGGTTTCCCAAAAAACCGGAATCGCAATACCTGCCTTAGCAGCTGTTCGAGGTGAATTAGTAAAAGCGGGACTTATAGAAAGGAAAAATTTTCTCGGTGAAAATGGTAGAGCTTGGATTCGTGAAAACTTGAATTTAAAGTTTGAATATGATCCTCTTCCTTATAATTTTGACTTTTCTTTATCTGAAATTCCGAAAGAATTTCCTTCTTTTAGTAAAATAGAAAAAATCTTAGAAAATCGTCCCGAACCAGATTTTGCGTTAGATCAATCGCATGCTATTTCTTCTACAGTTGTAAATCGGGCTCTTTATCTTTTAAAAAAAGGAGATATTGAGGGAAGAAAAATAGTATTCCTGGGGGATGATGACGCTACTTCTTTAGCTGTTGGTTTGTTGAACTTAGCTGAAGAAATAACGGTTATAGATATCGATCCTAACGTTATAAAATTTCTCTCTGAGAGTGCTAACAATCTTACTTTAAAAAATTATAATGTTGTATCTCACGATCTTAGAGAATCTTCTCCTATAAGTGTTCTGAACAAATATGATATTGTCGTAATGGATCCTCCTTATACTAATGAAGGATTACGTTTATTTCTAAAAAGAGCTAAACAGCTTTTAAAAACTAAATTGAATATCGAAAATAAAGAACACAAAGTTATAGGTAAAAGATGTCTTCTATGCTTCGGAAATAAACCTCCCAAAGAAATGCAACAAATCCAGTTATCTATTTTAGATCATGGTTTTATAATAAAAGAAATGATTCCTTACTTTAATCTTTATAAAGGAGCGAGTATACTGGGCCAGTTTAGTCACCTTTATTATTTGGAATTAGCAGAAATTCAAAATGTCGAGGATAAATTAAGTTTAAATGCGCTCCCAATTTATACTGCCGATCAAAAAGCAAGAAAAGCAATTCCCTATCGTCCTATCGGATATCATTTCGTAGGAGAAATGCGTTTTTCAGACCAAAACCTTCTTTTAGAAAATGATAAAATTCAAAAAATTTTTCTTGACGCCCTAAATCATGCGGATTTAATAACTTACGATATATTCCATCATAATTATCAGCCATATGGATATAGTGCTGTTGCCATACTTAAAACAAGTCATGCCACAATTCATACTTGGCCAGAACATGGATATATTAGCGTGGATATATTTATTTGTGATGAGTTCTCTAAAGGATTAGCTGTTGTAAGATTTTTAATAAATAAGTTTAAACCCGAAACGTTTGAATTTCTTTATATGGAACGTGGGAAAGATTCAGCGATTAAATATGAACCACTTGATCTAGAAAACAAAGAGAAAACCTAATAGAGCAAGAAGATACAGCGTTATCTATCTCGGTTTCACATAAGAAAGTTGAAAGAACGTTATAAATAATTATATAAATATTTTTATTAGAGATTATTTTATTCTACAAGAGTTATGCGAGGTAACAACTATGGGAGAAGATAAACTAACAGAATTAAGCGATCTTAAAGAAATAGCAATAGGGAAAATAAAAGCAGCGTATAATCGCTCGATTGACGCCGAAGCAACACATTCAGTTCTCTGGGATGTTACGGAAAGAAAAAGGAATAACCTACTTAAATATGGTTTATTTGCTAGCGTTTTTATCATTATATTTGCTTACTTACCCTTTCTATTTGGTTATGTTTTGTTAATCTGGGTTTTCAGCCTTATTGCAGAAGTTTTAGCTTTCATAATAGCCGGTTTAACAATCTACGGAATATTTTTAGCAAATTTTTCGAAAGCCCATAAACAACTTATAAACGCCGCAATTCTTTTGCGAAGGCAGGGTTTAGATTTCTTACAATACAAACTAGACAATTTAGACAAGAAGGGATATATTGACGAATTAAAGTCTTTAGAAGTGAATGATAAAGATCTTAAAGAGAAGTCACGAGTGTACACTGAAAAAATTTCGACTCAATTAATTGCTGAAATAACGTATAATGTAGAAGAACTTGAAAAAGCAGGTTTTAAAAAACACGCCATTACTCAACAAGCAATTGAATCTGCTAATGAAAAGCTCCAGAAATTTACCGCGTTAAGAACCTGTGAAGCGTGGATTAAATTTGATTGAGATTCTTTTATGTGTGAATGCAGACTTTTATATTAACAAAACTGTACAATACCCTCTTTTTTATATGTTCTATCAACACAAATTAAATTCGGATTTAATAGCTTTTATATAATTAGAAAATAAATAGATTATTGAAGGTAGTAGAAATTCGAGCTAACATTGGATTTCGCCCTCTATTAAACTCAAGCATGAGTTTAATTCTCTCTTAACCTATAACACTTCGGCTCGAATTGGACCCTCCTTTTCCTTTTTTTTCATGAAAATTTCTAGTTTTTGAGTGAGATCTACACTTAAATTTAAAGATCGGTTAGCTTAATGACCTTATTACCATAAAACCTTTAACCTTTGATAAACTTCCCTGAAAAGATTTGTTTAGGTTTAGAACAAAAATTTATAAATAAATTATATGGTAATTATATTGTTTGATTCCTACATTAAAGTAGATAAAGATGAAAAATAAAACTAAATCCGGATAGATGAAATGAAAACTTCAGATATGAGGCTTACATTTTTAGGGGGCGTGAATGAAGTAGGAGGCAATAAAATTCTACTGGAAGATTTCAATTACGATGTAAAGATTTTTTTAGATTTTGGGATCAATATAAAAGATTTCAATAATAACTTTAAAAAAAACGAGGAACCATCTTCGGTTAGGGATTTAATAAAAATTGGGTTGCTACCTAACACAGAACACC
>JAGXOB010000108.1 GCA_019894735.1 Promethearchaeota archaeon
GGCTTTTCTTATGGTATAAATCTTGCATCGCATCGTATATCGTTGCAAATTTTTCACTTACCCGTTTTACTACACTTTCTATCTCAAATTCAATTAAAAGATGTTTTAAAACGCTTGTGTAGTGTTGCCTTCTATTATTATCAAGTTCGTCGTAAACTTTGCTCAGGTTTGTTTGAATTAAGCCTCTCAGTAGTCTTAAATTTTGAATTTTCGCTTCAATTGAACTTACATCTTGAAAGACTTCAGACTGCATTTTTGTAAAGAGAAGATCTAACGACTTGTTAATTGATCGTAGAGCGAATAATACTGCCCGCATTTTTGGTGTAGGATCAAGTACATACTTTATCATGTAAGATTCGAAATATTTGTCGTAGCTTTCTTCAACCATATATACAAAACCCGAGTTTCTGTGGATAAAGTGTAGTTCAGATAGCCGATTAGATAAATTATTTTCAATACGCTTAGTATATAAAGTATCAGAATAATCCTCCCATTGCCCAGAATAGATTTCTGTCCAATAACCTATTATTTTTTTATATAACTCAATATTTTCCTGCGTCCATTCAATATTAATAGGTTTTATATTATTTGAAATTAGGAACACATAGACAGGACTTACAGTATCTATGAGAATTCTGTTATAAAAAGTTTTTTTAAAAAATTCTTTTAAATCATCTAAAAGTAGATAAGGTATTTGTTGAATCAGCATGGGTTCTAATTTTTCTTTCTTCGAAGGTTGATCAGGATAATATTCAACTTTAAATTGGAAATACCCTAAAGTGTTAAACGCCCTATTGGAATTTTCGTCCTTGTAAGGAAAAAATTCAACGTATGAAACCCAACTACATTCAATTGAGATATTTTGAACCATATCAATTATACTTTCTTTGAGATCTTGACGATAAAAGTCGTTTGGTGTTAAGTTTTTAAATTTATGTTTAATAAAATCTTCAATTTTCTTCGCAGTCTCTATTCCGCTTACTTCTTGACTATTTAGAAACGCACTGATATACCAAAATTCCTCTTTATAAACAAAATGTAGTAGTTCACTCATCGATTTTTACCTTAAAATTATGATAAATTCAAGTAAATTATATTAAATATTAAATAATCTTGATCATTTAAGAATTTCACAAAAACATAGAAGAAAATGTCAATTACACAGATTCAAGAAGAAATCTTGAAATTGAAAAGGGAGACCGGAACTACAATCTTAGCTCACTATTACCAACCTATCGAAATTCAAGAAGTGGTAAATCATTTAGGTGATTCCTTAGGTTTGTCAAGACTCGCGAAAGAAGAAAAGTTGGAGTATATTATTTTTACTGGCGTGGATTTTATGGCAGAAACAACCTCTATTTTAAATCAAAATAAACACGTTTTATTACCCAATCCTGAACCATAAATGCGGATTCATGAATTTGGGGCTCCTTTCCTTTTCTGGGGTTAGGTATAATTAGTGGCATGATATTTTCTCATACAATTTGTTTTTTGAAAAAGAAAAATTAAAGTAATAATAATAATAATAATAATTAGCTTATTGTATCAAAAAAACAAAAAAAAAAAAGAGATTACTATTCGAGTTTTGCATCTCTGAGAATTTCTCTATGATCAAATGCTAAATCAATAGTTTTAAGCTGGTCTATAGGTATTAATTCTGCTTTTTTAGAATCGTCACCACCCTTGATATCATAAAAATCTCCAATTATCCGACATATATAAGCCGTTGAATGAATGTTCCCTCGGGGATCACGTCCCTCTTTATTGTAAACACCTAGCTTTGATTCAACTTTTACATCCAAATTAGTCTCTTCTTTAACCTCTCTAATTACTGCTTCGACGGGTTTTTCTCCCTCATCTATAAAACCACCCGGTAACGCATAATAATTTTGGAAAGGAGGATATTTTCGTTTAATTAATACTACATTTCCTTTCCGATCTTCAATTATAGCATCAACAGCAAGACCTACATCTGGCATTTTAAGCTGGATTCGTATATAGATATAATAAAGGATCGTTAGAGACAATATTCCAATTATGATTATCCCAATTAAACCGTTTAATAACGAAGTAAACAGGGTTCCTTCTTGTAAGTTTAGTGTAAGCATAATTACTCCGGCTAAATCTGCCAAAACACCCGCTCCAAAGAGTAGATTTAATAAGTTTAAACCCCTTTCAGTTTTTTGCTGATCTTCTTGACTTCTCTTATGGTATAAATCCTGCATTGCATCATAAATTGTTGTAAATTTTTCATTTACTCGTTTAACTATACTTTCTATTTCAAATTCAATTAAGAGGTGTTTTAAAACACTCGTATAATGTTGTCTTCTATTATAATCAAGTTCGTTGTAAATCTTGCTAAGGTTTATTTGAATTAGACCTCTTAGCAATCTTAAATTTTTGATTTTCATTTCAATAGATTTTAAGTCTTGAAACATTTCAGATTGAGTTTTTAAATAGAGAAGATCTAATGACTCGTTAATGGAGCGTAGAGCAAATAATACAGCACGCATTTTTGGTGTTGGATCAAGCACATACTTTATCATATAAGATTCGAAAAATTTATCGTAACTTTCTTCAACCATAAATACAAATCCTGAGTTTCTGCGGATAAAATGTAATTCAGATAGTCGATTGGATAAATTATTTTCAATACGTTTATTGTACAGCGTTTCAGAATAATCCTCCCATTGCCCGGAATAAATTTCTGTCCAATAACCTATTAATTTCTTATATTTCTCAATATTATCTTGAGTCCATTCAATATTACTAGGTTTTGTATTATTAGAAGTAAGAAACACATAAACAGGACTTTCAGTATCTATAAGAATTCCCGCATTAATGCTCTCTTTAAAAAAAACCTTTATATCATCTAAAAGAAGATAGGGAATTTGTTGAATCAGCATAGGTTCTAATTTTTCTTTTTTTAAAGGTTGATCTGGATAATACTCGACCTTAAATTGGAAAAAACCTAAGGTATTAAACGCATTATCAGTATTTTCATCCCTATAAGGGAAACTTTCAAGATAAGGAACCCAACTACACTCAATAGATATATTTTGAACCATATCAATTATACTTTCTTTAAGATCTTGACGATAAAAGTCGGCTGGTGTTAAGTTTTTGAACTTATGTTTGATAAAATCTTCAACCTTCTTCGCAGTTTCTATTCCACTTACATCTTTACTATTTAGAAACGCACTTATATACCAAAACTCTTCTTTATAAATAAATTGTAGTAGTTCGCTCATCGATTTTTACCTTAAAATTATTATAAATTCAATTAAATTATATTAAATATTAAATATCTTGATTATTTAAGAATTTCACAAAAACATAGAAGAAAATGTCAATTAAACAGATTCAAGAAGAAGTCCTTACATTGAAAAAGGAGACGGGAGCTACAATCTTAGCCCACTATTACCAACCTATCGAAGTTCAGGAGATTGCGGATCATCTAGGTGATTCTTTAGGTTTATCAAGACTTGCGAAAGAAGCAAATTCAGAGTATATTATTTTTGCGGGCGTAGATTTTATGGCAGAGACTGCTTCCATATTCAACCAAGACAAACATGTTTTAATACCTAATCCGGAGTCTTGTTGTCCAATGGCGGCATTTCTTACTCCTGAATTGGTTAAAAAATTTAAGAAGGAATATCCTGACTTTCCGGTTGTCGTATATGTTAATACAACCGCTGCTGTAAAAGCTGAATCTGATATATGTTGTACATCTTCTAATGCTGTAAAGATAGTTACAAAAATTTCGGAAGATTTTGGTTCAGATACAGTATTATTCGGTCCTGATGCGAATCTAGCAGACTATGCCGAACAAATTTCAGGTATAAATACTATCAAGATGCCAGAAGTTGGTCATTGTTACGTGCACTCACAGATTAAACCAGAGCATGTGATTGATGCAAGAGGTAAATATACTCAAGCAAATATTCTGGTTCATCCCGAATGTATTCGAGAAGTGAGAGAATTATCAGATTTTGTAGGTTCGACAGCCCAGATGTATAATAGAGCCAAAAAATCTAATGATAGTGAGTTTGTCATTGGAACTGAAAAAGGGTTAATTGAAAGGATGGCACAGGATTTTCCTAACAAGATTTTCCATCCAATTATGGAGAATCTTGTGTGTTATAATATGAAAAAAAACACTTTAGAACTCATGAAATACGTATTAGAAAATTTGGATGATAAGACCTTTGAGGTGAGAGTTCCCCCTAATATTGCGAAAAGGGCTTTAAAACCAATTCAGAAGATGTTAGATTATTCGTAGTAATTAATTTTTAAATTTAAAAAAAAATGGCTAATCGAATTATGTCTTAATAATAAAATTAGGCAATAAGATCTTCAAAACTCTGACCATTTATTTCGAACTTTTCCGGAAATTCATCTCTAACTTTTACCAATTTAATTGCGCTGTTAGGGCAATTAGCAGCACATATTCCGCACCCTATACAGAATTCTTCCCTTAATTTCATTCTTTCATCTGATGAATCAGGTTTATTCGGTAAAAGATGATAGATCGCTTCATTTGGGCATTTGTTCATACATATTTCACATTTGGTACAAAGTTCCATATCAAATTCTGGAGCAAAATTACTTTGATTTGTACCTCTATAATGATAAAGTTTTGCGGGATATAATGCGCCACAATGACAACTACAACAATTACATATAAATATGGAACTTTCTTTACTCGTATCGAACACAGTGTTATGAACAAGACCAGCTTTCTCAGTTTCTTTAATAAAGTTAATAGCTTCTTCCTTATTTAATCGTTTTGCCCCTTGTTTAATCAACGATTCTGCTCCGGCTCCAGTAACAAAGCACCCCATTTCAGCAGGTGCTACTTCACAAGGTTCACCAGTATATTCACCAATTAGGCGACATTGACAGGGTATAACAGCAAAAGATTCATTTTTATCAATCATATCCCTTACAAATTCATAAGGAAGTACCTCGGATTTAACATCTAGAGATTTATCTATTTTTATCAATTTTTCTTTGGCGTCATATGGAAGTAAAGGACGGAAAACCTTTTTTCTCTCATCAATTTTCTCTAAATCAGGAGCTTGCTTCATAAGAAAACGATATATCTCAGCTGCTTTTTTTTGATTTTCTTCTGAATCTTTACGAGCGATATAATATTTTTCGAATACACCAGGTAGAAGAGGTATTAATTTATATTTGACTCCAGATTTCGAGAGGGTCCCATTAATAATCGATCTCTCTAGAATTTTTTTAATATCTTGCCTTGACTTACCTGTTTTTTCAGTTAATTCTTTAAGTGAAATTTCTTTGCCGGCGTTATTAAATTGAGAAAGAATTTTTATTTCTTCTTCATTCCAAAATATCTTCATCAATTCATATATTTTTTTATGTTTTGGAGCAACAATTTGTCCAAGTTGCAGTTTTTGCCTTACAATTTCATAATTATCAACTTGAGTCATATGTACGGTGATGTTAATTTTTCATAAAAACTTATCGTAATGATTAATGCTTATTATGGTCGTTACTATTTCAAAAAATGAATAGAATAAATAAAAAGATTAGTGTTATTATTGTATTTGGCGTTGCTAATCTCTATTTTTTGCTACTTTTCTTCGCTTCTTTTTCTCTTAAAGTTCTTCGTAGAATTTTTCCCACTCCGCTTTTTGGGAGGCTTCGGACAAATTGTACTTCTCTAGGATATTTGTAGGCCGCTAAGTTTTCCTTTGTAAAATCGATAATGTCTTGTTTAGTAACTTTTCCCTTGCTCTCATTTTTAAGTATGACAAAAGCTTTGATATTTTCACCTTTCACAGGATCAGGAACGCCTATTACGGCACATTCTTGTATGGCGGGATGTTCATATAGAACTTCTTCAATTTCCCTCGGATATACGCTGTGTCCTTTGTATTTTATTAAATCTTTAATCCGATCTAGTAAAAACAGATAACCCTCATCATCCAATCTTCCATAATCGCCTGTTCGCAACCATTTAAGACCACCGGCTTCGAAAAATACAAGCTTGTTTTCCTCAGGTCTATTATGATAACCTACCATTATTTGGGGTCCTGAAAGGACAACCTCTCCTTCTTCTCCTACGGGTAAAAATTCAACTTTGTCACTCACAATTCCTACAAGAGTATTGGTGAAAGGATGTCCAACGCTTCCACGCTTCAATTTTGACCAGACAGGAGCAGTTATGGCGCCTGTACTAGTTTCGCTTAACCCATATCCCTCAGCCATTCTGAAACCAGTCCTTCTCTCCCATTCCGCAGCTAATTCGTCCGGTAGTGCCCCTGCACCGCAATTAGCGAACTTTAAGCAACTCATATCAACATCTTTCATGTGGGGAGAGTTAAGAATATTAACAAACATAGTTGGTACGCCAAGTAACATGTTTGGACGCCCTTCTTTAATTACTTCTGCGATTCTCTGAAGATCAAATGACGGAAGGACATAAGCTTTCGATCCAAATAAACAACCACATAGTAGTTCGCATGTTTGTCCGTAGATATGGTACCAAGGTAATACTGAAAGAGCTACGATGTTTTCTTTAAGATAATTCTCGATCATGTAATCAGAACCTTGTTTTATTGCCCAGAGCATTGATACGATGTTATGATGTGATAACAAAGCTCCTTTGGGAAGACCTGTTGTTCCTCCGGTATATTGAATGATAGCAATATCTTCTTTAGTATTGATCTTGACATCATATTCAAGAGGTTCTTGATATTTATTTAATAACTTATCATAATGAATGATTTTATCTGTTTCGGGAACATCAATAACATCGTCCATTATATTTAATACAATTACATTTCTTAGCGATACTTTATCTGCGACTTTCTCATACTCCCGAACGAATCGATCTATCGTTATCAAGTATTTTGCACCAGAATCATTAATTTGATATGCAAGTTCTCTTCCCGTAAATAAAGGACTAATAGCAGTTAATGTAGCGCCAAGATATACCGCAGCAAAATAAGTAATAGAGAATTGGGGGCAATTAGGAAGCCATAAAGCTACAGTTTCCCCCTTTTTTACCCCAAGATCTTTTAACGCTGCTGCAAATCTTCTAGTTAATCCTTCTAGCATCTTTGTGGTAAATTCTTTCCCAAAAAAGTCTAACATAACGTGATCAGGAAAATTCTTTTCATTATAGTTCCACACATCAATTAACGACCAATCTTCTGGAACATCAAGTTCTACAGTTATTCCCTCAGCTAAATAATCTTTCCAATAACGATTTTTAATATAATCTGGAAGTTCCATTTAATTAATCATCTCATTTCTATTGTTTGAAGTTCAAATCGATTATCTCAATGGTGAAATTACGAGTAGAATTAATCTTAAAATTCTCATATAATATTTAAGGTTTTTTAGAAAAACGAAAAATTTACCTTAGCTGTACTAATCATCATGATTTATTATATGTTCTGGGAATGGCTTAATATTCTTTAAAGATTTACGCAGAAATAAAGGGTATAATCTTAGATTTTCGAGTTCATTAACATTCACCCATTTAAAGATTAAAGCAAATCCTGTTCCATCGTAGACATCATTTTCAATCTTAAAA
>JAGXOB010000109.1 GCA_019894735.1 Promethearchaeota archaeon
TTTTTTAGAATCCGTCAGTCCGGCATTAATGTAAACGGGTAGTCCGTAATATTTTCCTATTTGACTCATTGCCACAGAAAAAATTGCTTGTTCAGGACCTCCAAAAATAATTTGTGTAGTCTTCATATCAAAAGCGTGACATATTCCGCCATAACACACGGGCATTCCTTCACGGATAAGTTGAGTAATGCAAATTCCCGCTAAAATTTCGGCATTTTCTTGAGCTAAGGTCCCAGCAACAGTAGCAGGAGCAGATATCCCCATTTGAGCCATCGGACCGATATGCACGGGTAAATTTAGTCGAGCAGTTTCAAAAAGCAGATCGATCCCGTTAAAGGGAAAGCTTAAGGGACTAATGGGTTCAAAGAGAGGGTAGAATAAAGGGTAATTCTGAGCGCTTTTCGCGTCACCCCTAAGAGCTATAAGAAGATCAATAAGGTATTTTGCTGAATCTCTATCGTTCAACCAAAAAGTGATAGGTTTATCAGTGTTTTTTATCATTTCAAGAGCAACTTGCATACAACGCCATTCGAGGGGGATTTCAAGTGGATCCGACATGGCACCAGGGATTGTTATTTCTTCTAAAGCATCACCAAGTCTAGTGGCTTCTTTAACATCACTGAGAGTTGTATGCCTTCTTGGATCGCCAACATTATCAATCCAGAACGCTTGACCCGCAGAAGAATTATAATTTCGCTTTCCTACACCAAATTCAGCCTTCTTAGAAAGATCGCGACCATATATTGTAAATGATTTTCCCGCTTTAGCAAGGAGTTCCTTAACTAAACCAGATGGGATTTTCACTATATTACTTTTATGGTCTACTGTCGCGCCACAACCTTCAAATTTTAATAAAATTTCTTCGTGGGGTACGTATACGCCAGTAGTTTCAAGGATTTCGAGAGTTTTTAGATGAACTTTTTCAATTTGGTGATCTTCAAGTATTTTAACTTGCATGTTCTACTCAATATCAATATTCGTTTTCATCCTTATATACTTTTAAACTTTTGAAATAAGCAATACAAATCTCCTTCTATAAGTGAAAATGAGCTGTAGGAGCGTAATAATTTATATTCAATAATCTAAAGAAATTAATAAGGTTCAAAATATTAATCACACGTAGAACTCTAAATTATTAATAATTCTAAGGTGAATCAACTTACCAGTTCAAAACTTTATGGAATTGTACAAATTCTTACCGAAAACTAATTGTAAAAAGTGCGGGAAACCCACATGCATGGCGTTTAGCTTGGATTTATTACAAGGTAAAGTTAAGGTTGACGATTGCCCTCCTCTTCTGGAGCCAAAGTATAAAAAACAATACGACGCATTAAAAGAGATTCTTGGTTCGGAGGAGGGGCAAAAAAAGGAATTAAAAATAAATATAGATGAGGATCTTTGCGATGGTTGTGGGATTTGTGTCACTATCTGCCCTGTAAACGCAAGATATTGCCCATCTAGTTTAAGTGGTAAAGCACCAGAATATCCTCCTGAAGAGCACCAGCTTTTTCAGGTTATAGGAGGAAAATGTGAATTGTTAAAAATTGAACACTGTAGAAGGTTAGAAGCGGGGGGAAGAGAAAGGGAGTGTCGTGTCTGTGAAACTTATTGTCCTCGCGAAGCAGTTAAAATTGAATATGTATAATTATTGAATTATTAAGTAACATTGAGGTATTCGTTATGAAAAGGGTGACTTGTTCAGGTTGTTCGTTGTTATGTGATGATATAATAGTTATAAGTGATGGATTATTTGTAAGTGAAGTTATAGGTGCCTGTTTGAAGGGAAAGGAACGGTTTGATCAAGTAAGTGCTAGAAATAGAATTACTCACCCCATGATTAGAAAAGATGGAGAATTAAAAGAAGTTTCCTGGGATGAAGCCATTAAAAAAGCTGGTGAAATCATTAAAAAATCGTCCAACCCATTGCTATATGGTTTTTCGAACGTAACTTCTGAAGCTCAAGAAGCAGGAATTAAGTTAGCTCAGAAAATTGACGGTTTCATAGACTCCAACGCTTCAATTTGCCAAGGAAAGTTCTTAAACAAAGCAAAAAACCATGGAATAAACCTGACAACTATTACAGAGATTATTAACAAAGGAGATTTAATAATTTTATGGGGAGCTAATCCGGCAGAAACGATTCCTCGCTTATTAAATAAAGTTCTCTTTTCTCGAGGTAAATTTCGCATGACAGGCAGAGAAATCAAAACATTAGTAATTATCGATCCTATAAAAACTGCGTCTTTTAGAGTTATGGGCGTCAGAGATCTCCCTTTGATTGTCGAACCAAACAAAGATATTGATTTAATTCGAATGCTAAAAGAGGAATGCTGTTCTGTTGATAGCATTCCATCTGAGGGGGTTGCTGGAGTAGATAAGGGTGACCTCAAACGATTGTTACTCCATCTTACAGGAGCTGAAAATGGCGTAATAATTCTTGGCCAAGGAGTTATTCAACCCCATCCCGATTATGATTTAGTAGAAGAATTACTCGAGTTACTGCAAATGATAAACGAAAGGCAAGAAAAAGGTCGAATTTCGTTGCTATTAATGGGAGGTCATTTTAACATGGCAGGATTCGACCACGTGGCGCTTTCTTCCTTCGGAGTGTTTGGTAAATTAGAATTCAAACGCAATCAACTGGTTAAAACAGAAGATTCTTTGGTTTCAAAAATTGAAAAAGAAGACTTCGATTGTTCTATTATCGTTGGAACAGACCCAATCTCTCATTTTCCTTTTTCGTTGAGCTTCAAATTAGCACAAAAACCACTTATCCTTATAGATAACCACAGCACAGCCACTTCTAATTTAGCAGAAGTGGTTTTACCTACAGCAATAACGGGAATTGAAAGCAGTGGATTAGCATATCGACTTGATCAAGTACCAATTGAGTTAAATAAAATAATCAATCCACCTAATAACCTTCCTTCTGATGAGGAATTGCTAAATCAATTGTATGAACTATTAAATAGCGAGGGGTCGGAATAATATGGAATTTTTGTTAAACTCGATGAGAAAAATAGATAATGATCAAGTAAAAGAACATTCTTTTGGAACTGAGCAATCCCTAGAAGAGAAATTAGCAATTTGTTTTATTAATCCTAAAGATTTTGAGAAATTAAGTTTAGTAACAAGTCTCCACCTAAAAATTACTAACAATAAGAAGCATGTGATAGTAAAGGTTGAGAAAGACGATAATGTTCATGATGGGACAATTGTGATGCCCGTGTCAATATGGTCAAATCGGTTATCAGAAGTTCAAAATAATGAGCTTCTCTATAAAAATATCGTTGTAAATGTGGAAGCTACCCGCGATCCAATAACGAAATTTAAAGAAATTATACAAGAACTCCGGGTGAAAAAATAATATGGCAAAACTTCTTGTAAAAAACGGTTTTGTTTTTGACCCCTTTAATAGCATTGAAGGCGATGCAAAAGACATTTTAATTGAGGATGGTAAGGTCGTAGATAATTTCACGAATAGTAGCGACATCCAAGAAATAGATGCGAAAGGGAAAACAGTCGTTCCAGCAGCAGTAGAGATCCACGCTCATGTGGCATCGCAACAACTAAATTGGGTCCGATTGCTAGGCTCTAACAACCAAGATTTTCAAAACCATTGGAACGGTTTAACTTTAAATGCTATTGCTAAAGATTATATTTCAAACGGATACACTTTTATTCTTGAAGCTAATGTTTTCCCATCGTTAACGAAACAAACGATTTTTGACTTAAAGCGATTACCCGTGCTTGATAAAGCCTACTTATTAAATCCCAGTAATTTATGGCCTCTGGAACTTGAGTTTCAGAAGGACATGGTCGAAGAAGGCGCTGTTTTCTTATCAAATCTTTTAGAAAAAGTAAAAGGTTTTGGTTTAAAAGCCTACAATCCTTTCGAAGCTGAATTTTGGAATTGGAAAGTGGTTCGAAAAAACCTTACCGAAAAAGGGAGGTTATTCAACTTCGCTCCTATGGATGTGTATGAAAAACTTGCAAGGTTTGTTGAGCATTTAGGGTTACCTCATTCTATTCACGCCCATATTGAAGGTTATGAGTCCCAATATTCTAAAGAAAACTTAATCGCCACTTTAGATAAAGTAAAATCGCTTGGTTTGAAACCCAATCCTAAAAATGATTTTGAAATTAAGCGATCTCAGATATTTCACCTCGCACATAGCTCAAGTTATAACATGGACGGGGATAATTCAGAGCTAATTAAATTTTATAACGAAAACCAAGATTTTGACATGGACTTAGGATTTGTAGCTTTTAACGCGCTAAACCCGTTGATCACTTCCGATCGATATCTCATTAACAAACTTTTTAGTTCAACAAACCAATACAAACTAATTAGATCTTCTGTAGAATCTGAAGGAGACTCATTTGCGACCCTCAGAAAATTCAGCAAAGAAAACAAAGAAGATTGCATAATGTGGGCAAACGCAATTGATTTAGCGTTAAATATATCCCCGTGGCAATTGCAGTTTTCAATAAACTATCCTAACTACGCAGATATAAAAAATCTTCCCGAAATCGCAAGTTTACTAACAAGTAATAACGCTCGCGAACAATTTATAAAAGATATGGACACTAGCTCTTTGAAAGACAACCCTCTTCTTAGTAACAGTAAAGAATTATCATTTAACGAATTTGTCATCCTAACTCGGTCGAGTCCTGCTAAGTCTCTCGGTTTAGGTAGTATTAAAGGGAACTTGGGAAATGGAGCTGACGGTGACCTCAACATTCTAAATTTGAATTTAAACGATATTAATATTTCAAATGACTATGAGAAATTCAAATTTACTCTCAGTAATATAGAATACGTAATAAAAGCAGGTGAAATAATAAAAGTTCATGATAAAATAAACCTAAACAGTTCAGGAAACATCCTATGGGCTTCCGGTAAACCGGAAAAAGAAGACACTAAATCTGTCTTGGCAAAAAAAGAGGTCTTTTACCAAAAATATAATTCCAATTTCTACGATTCTTACACCATAACTATCAATAAAGAAATATTGAGAAAGATAACTTAGAACTATCTTTTTCTGATCATTCTATAATTAATTAAATGAATTTTTTTATCTATCTCTAAAATATAGATGACTAAGGATTCTTTTTTCGGCTTCCGTAGTATTTTCTGCTGAGTTGGTTGATTTTACGTGAATTTACTTTACTCTCTTGGGGTTTCTTTCTCACAATATGTGTCGTACTAACGACTGTTAATAAAATGTCAAGCGTCTGCTTTTTTGAAATGATATTGATCATATTAATCTCATCGGAATGTATGAGAATGATCACATCTTGTTTGGAGAAATGGATTAGAATTATTAAAAAACAAACATTTATAAACTTTTTCACCATATATAACTTGGGATTTTTGATAATGATCTGTCAATATACTGGTAAAAGTATCATAATCAAGGGATTTGACTACTGAAAATGATTATTATATGTTTGATTTAGTGAAATAGATTATTAGAAATGAAAATAAGAAAACGAAAAAGAGCGATAAAGGTGTATTATGAAAGTTAAAAGTTTTGAGGATTTAATAGAAGAAGTCCATAAAAAAGGGATTTGTCAGCAATGTGGAGGTTGTGTGAGCTTCTGTAATTCGATGGAATACGATGTAATTGGTTATAAAGAACCAAATTCGCCTCCAGAATTTATAAATAAAGAAAACTGTCTTAAATGCGGAATTTGTTATCATATATGCCCACAGACTCACGTGTTAGACAAAGATCTCAATAGAACGTTTAACCTGTTAGATTTTTCGTCTATGCCCCTTGGTAATATTTGTGATCTCTATTCATGCCAATCAGTAGACTACGATTTTTTAAACCATGGAACTGACGGAGGAGTTGTGAATTCTCTTCTTAATTACATGTTTCAAGAGAACTTAATAGACGGAGCTATAGTGGCAAAAACAAAAGCTCCTTTCTCGAGAGAGCCTTTTCTTGCCAAAGGTAAAGAGGATTTACTTAGTACGTCAGGGCTTAAATTAGTGATTTCCCAGCAATTAGACGAAGTTCAAAGGTACCATTCCTATTCCAGTTCACTTCCTAAGATAAGCAGTACCAAGTTTAAAAAGTTGGCGGTGGTCGGAACTCCGTGCCAAATTTATACGATTAGGTGTATGCAAAATCTTGGCATTATACCTTCACATAATATAGAGTTTTGTTTAGGATTATTTTGTTACGAGAATTTCGAATTTAACCAACAAAAAGTGGAGCAGTTTGAGAGGGAGTTCACTATTAAGTTCGAGGACATAGAAAAAATTAAGATTAAGAAAAACCTAATCATACAATTAAAGGGAGAAGAGTCTTTAATTAATATACCCTTTGAGGATTTAAAAGATTATATGCGACCAGCTTGTAATGCGTGTAGTGATTTTACAAATATATATGCTGATATATCGTTTGGAGGTTTAGGGTCTCCAGAAAATTTCACCACAGTAATTACAAGAACAAAAAAGGGGCATAAATTAATAGCAGAAGCCCAAAAACAAGGAACTTTTGTTAACTTAGAAATCGATTCTTCCACAGAAAAATATGTTAAGAATCTTCTTTTACAATATTCAAGTTCAAAAATAGAGCGAAAAGAGAACTTCATGAAATCTAAATTAAGAAATTTAAAAGAAATTAAATCTACGGCTTAAAAATTAATAAAATAAAATTTAAAATTAATTCCAAAAATTATATGGTGATAATCTAAAAGGGTGTATTAAATGTCTGATTTACAGAACAATGTTAGAATCGGTGTTTATATCTGCAGATGAGGAGTTAATATTGGTAATAGCGTTGATTGCGATATCGTAAGAGACATCGTTGAAATGCTCCCAGATGTAGAAATCGCGAGAGTAAACGATTTCACTTGTAGCGATCCGGGACAGAATATTATTAAGAACGATATTTTAGACTTAGAATTAAATCGGATCGTTGTTGCGGCATGTACTCCAAAAATTCACGAGTCTACTTACCGAGCGGTGTTAATCGAAGCGGAATTGAGCCCCTATTACTTTCAAATGGTAAATATTCGCGAGCATTGTTCGTTTGTGCACCAAAACGACATAAAAAATGCCACTGAAAAAGCGATTAGAATGGTAATAGGAGGAATAAATCGAGCTCGCCAGTTAGAAGTCATCCCTTACAAGGAGATTCCGGTGAAGAAAGCTGCTTTAGTAGTCGGTGCGGGGATAGCTGGAATGAATGCAGCTTTAGACTTAGCAAACCAAGGTACAAGTGTTTATCTTGTCGAAAAAGAAGTAACTATAGGGGGAAAGATGGCACTATTAGACAGAATCTACCCTACAGACGATTGTGGTATATGAGTTCTGGCACCAATTATGGTTAGTACTTCGAAACATCCTAATATAACCTTACTTACATACAGCGAAATCGTTGAATTTAGCGGTATCCCTGGGAATTTCAATGTTAAAGTAAAGAAAAATCCCCGCTATGTGAACGGAAAAAAATGCAC
>JAGXOB010000010.1:0-17599 GCA_019894735.1 Promethearchaeota archaeon
CGTTTTTATACCTTTTAATTTATTTAAAAATTCGTTATCCTCTGGAATCCCTCCGTGTAGGCATAATATGGTGCTATTAACTAAAGCGCAGAAAGGAAGAACTTTGTATAATGCTAAAACATTTTCAAATTTGTATTGATTTTTAAATCTATAAATAAAATCTTGGTAAAATCCATAGTATTGATTAATTTTCAAAGATTCATGATTTCCTTTTACTAAGAAATATTTATCTGCTTGCTGTATTTTTAACGCAAGTATCAAAATTAAGCATTCTAACTGATATGGCCCCCTATCGACGATGTCACCTAGAAATATTACGAATTTAGGATTAGTATCTTCAATAATTTCAATTAATCTTTGTAGACTCTTCATATTTCCGTGAATATCTCCAATAACAAAAACCTCACTGTCAACATCGTCAACATTTAACTCCAATAGTAAAGTTTCTTCCTTTAAAATATCTGATGCTTGGTGTAAAATCTGTGAAATATTTGAAAATTCTAGCTCTGATATTATATATGGATTTGTAATAATTTCTTTTAATAATGAATTTTCTCTCAATTTTTGGGTATAACTCCCAGAAAAGTATTGATCTATTTCTAATACTTATTTTATAAGTTTTAAATTAATACCTTACAGTTTTATAAATAAAGGATATGAATATAACAATAAATAGTAATAAAAAGCTATAATTGAAAGGATTAATAAGTTAAATTCCGTGAGTAATTCGTCGTCTAATAACATTCTGACTACTTTGGAAAACATCATATGTGGATTCGAAAAAAAGAGTTCTATTGAGAATAAAAATTATCGTGAACGAGGAGTGACTTATACCCCCCAACCAGTTGCTCATTTCATGGTTTTGAATATTTTTAGAATCTTTTTTGATGATATTCCTGAGATAAGCAAATTTTTCAGAAATGTCTTTGATTATGTTGGTTTAAAACAATTAATCACAAAAAACAGAAATTTAAGAACTTTTCTTTGGAAAAAGATTAACAGTATTAAAGTATTAGATCCATCTTGTGGTACGGGGAGATTCTTAATTAGTGTTGCGAATATCCTTTTCAAGGCTTATAAAGTATTTGAATCTGAGTATACTGACTACGAAATTAAGAAATCTATAATTCAAAATCATATAATAGGAATAGAAATTGATAAGTCATCGTATCAAGTATCAAAACTAAGATTGATAAAGTGGCTTTACGAAGATAACCTTCTCCCATTAAATAACGCTTTATCTGAATACCCACAGCCAGAAGAAATTGAAGACTTTATAAATAGAATCGACTTAAACTTTAATTTATTTAATCAAGAATACCTGATTGAGTATGAAGGCGAGGATGTTGATATTATAATCGGTAACCCTCCCTTTGTAGAAAATAAGAAAATACAGGATAAGGAATTCAAGAATAAAATACAAGAGAAATTTGAAGCTGCTTATAAATTGTATGATCTCAGCGTAATTTTTATCGAAAAATCTTTAAAACTGTTAAAGAGTAATGTTGGATGTCTTTCCTTTATAATGACCAATAAATTTTTATCAGCTGATTATGGTGTGAAAATAAGAGGGATTTTACTCCAAAATACTGAGATTAGAGAAATAATTAATATATCCTCTTTACCTATATTCAAAAATACGGCGGCTTATCCAATTATATTATTCCTTAAGAAAGAAAACAACGGTACTAATGTGATATCAATTAAAAAATACGATTCTATTAAAGATATTAACAAGAACATCTATAAGAAAATCGCTGAATTCCCTCAAAAATCAATATATAAATTTCCATCTCATGTAATTCCTTTATCTGAAAAAAATGAATTAATTGGAGAGTTATTTTCTAAGTTTAATGTTATTTCAGAAACTTTTAAAGATTTAAAGATAATTTATCGGCCTTTTGGCTTCATAGAATGGGCGAAAAACTCTAAGTATGTAAGACAGAAATTTTCTTCTACTAAGGATTTGTTACTACTTAGTACTGGAAATGTTGGTAGATATTTCTTTAATTTTGAAAAGAAAATAAAGATATCTCAAAATAGGTATCATCGTCCATATTTCCAATATAATGAGGATTATAGTGATATTTGGAAAGAACTCTCAAATGAAAAGCTAATTTTTAGAGAGATCGCTAAAGATTTGTCTTTCGCTTATGATCCTGGATTATTTACCAGTCTTACGGGATTATATTTTCTCAGAATCCCTTCATTAAGCACAGATCAATTATTTAGTCTACTAGCAATTTTAAACTCAAGTTTGGTTAATCAAATTTTCAAAACCCTTTATGGGACCTTACATATGTCTGGGGGTTATTTAAGAATAAACGGAAGTTTCATTAAAAGATTACCCGTTCCAAGTCATTTACCCGTTTCTCTTTCTTATCTCAGCAAAATTCTTCAATTTTTATCTCAATTAAGATATGAAATTCTTCAAAAACCAATCTTACCTTCACCTAATAAAATAAAACTTAACGAAATTGAGAAATATATAGAATTTTATGAAAAGTTCTCTAATTCTATAGTAAATCAGCTCTATTTCGATTCTCAAAATAAGGATGGGATTATTGATGCAAAAGGTTTACCCAATATTAAATTTAAATTTATAAAATCATACTATGAATTCCCTCGATTTGAATCGTATAGTAATGAAGAATTGGTCCTTAATTTGAATAAAATTAGCTTGTTTTATGATTTAGAAAAATAATTTGAAAAAAATAGATAAACATCTCTATAACAATACAATTTAGATTTAATTAGTCTAAGTTTATTATTTAAAAAAAATACAGAAACCTTAATAAAATTGAAATTTTTCCGCTAAATTGAAATTTCCTAATCCTTTTTGTTCATTTAATTCTCATTTTATAAATAATAAAATCTAAATTTTATAGTGTTAAATATATCTTATAACGAATTTGAAATAATTTTAGTAATGTGAAATCAATGGCTAAAAAAAAGAAAGTACCAGATGAAACTGAAGTCGAAGATGTTCCCCTTGGAAAGGTAGATGATGAAGGTGACGAGATTCTTGACCTATATGATGAGAATGATAATTTGGAAGAGGATCTTGATTACGATCTAAACGAAATCGACGACGAAATGTTAGCGGACGAAACAGAAGACGAGGAATTCGGAATGGAAGTTGATGATGTCGTAAAATTGTTAAGAGGGGTTAAATGCGATCCATGTCCCGGTTTAAAGAGTAAACCTGGTTGTCAAATTGCTCATGACCATGGTTGTCCAAAACCTAAGAAGCCATAATTAAACAATTTTATTTCCTTTTATTTTTTTATTCAAGTTTTACAGTATTTCACTTTAAGGAATACCAGCTAGGGATAATCGATGCTTACTAAAAATCACAAACGCTTTATACTAATCATTTTTGCTCTTATTTTTAGTGCGTATATATGGGATGTAAATGCTTCATGGGGGAACTCTTTTGAAGCTTGCCTGATTTTATCAACCACAACGTTTTTAATCATCTACACTCCGTTTGAAATATATTGGAGTTTTAGAGATATATATTTTGATAGATGGGTGCCAATTAAATTAGAAAACATAAAAACTTCTAAAATTAATATCGAGGTAGGTAAAGACAGAAAAGGAAGAAGTAAATGTATTATAGGATTATTAATTTCCTCAAACGACGACGAAATTGTTAAAGCCAAAAACTCTATTGTAATTATCTGTCATGGATTTTCAGATACAAAAGAAACTCTTCAATATTATTATCTTCCACTAGCCCATCAAGGATATACTATTTTAGTTTATGATGCCCGTGGTTCTGGAAGATCGAAAAAGGTTGGAAGAAGAAGCCAATTTCTAAATCGAATAGAAGATTTTGAGATTATTATCGAATGGGTTAATAAGATGAGCCAGTTTAAAGATTACGAAATAATTGCTGTAGGATTCAGCATTGGGGCTATAACCGTTCTAAGTGGTGGTTTTTCAAATGACAAAATTAATAAAATAATTGCTATTTCGTCAATTTCTAATTATAAACAAAATTTACCAAAATTCAATCCTATAATAATGCTTAGTTATCTCTTAAAAGGAGTGAAACTGTTTCCAAATAAAGTAGAAAACGAAAAATTATCTCCTTATATAGTAATGGAAAAATCTAAAGGCTTTATTTCAGACGATTTATGGAAAATGTTTTCAAAGAGGGTATATTTTATTCACGCTCGAAACGATAAAATCATACCGTTTAAAAATTTTCAAGAAAATGTCAAGTTACTCAATTTACCAGAACAGAACACTTTAGTCTTAAATAATGGTGGTCACACCCAAAAGAAAAATGAATTATTATTAGTTGCAGCCTCTCTTAAATTTTTACACTCTTAAGCGTGTCCACCAACGATATTTGTTAATTGTTTACTTTAAATAGGTTATTTTTAAAATAATCTAAATAGTGTAGAGTGTTTATAATGATAAAATGTCCTATTTGTAAAGATGAAATTAAGTATCAAAATTTAAATCAACACTACAAAATTACTTTAGGTGAAATTATTAACGGTAAATTTTGGGGTAAAAACACATTTTACTATCATAAGGATTGTCTATGTAAAAAGAATCTTTATGAAAAAAGACTTTTATCACCTATAACAGAATGAATTTTAGGAGCTTTCTAAATTTTCCGCTTTTTAGTTCATGATCCTATCCCAATCTGAAAATTCCATAATTTTTTTATAATTTTCTATTATATTTTTGAAGACCACTGAACTTATACAAAAAGCGTTGACAAAATCCTCGAAGTTTAGATTTAATAACTTGCTGTTTTTTTCAGAAAAACCTACACCTCGATTGACTTCAATTTTGCCATCATATCCAGATAAGTTTACCACAAATTCCTGTTTATTTAATCCTTTATTAAAACACCCTCTTGCGATCCGAGCTAAACCTCCAATTGGTACTATGTGATTCTTAGATTGTGCGAGATATATTCGTAAATCAAATGTATGCTTCCCCCTTTCCCAGTTAATCAATGAAAAATTTGCTTTCTCTTGGATTGTATATGGAAATGGTTCTCGGTTTCTCGAAAATTTATTATAAAATTCTTCTTTACTTTCCTCGATAATTTGTTTAATTCTTTCGGATTTCTCGTCTTTAAGAATTGGAAATACTCCTGCACCCCCGGAACCCCCACTAGGCTTAATTAAAAAAGATCTATTGTAAATCTTTATTAAATATTTAACTTTTAGGAATAAATCCTTCTCATTATACGCCTTTGTGAAGAATAAGTCCTTCAGATTATACTTTTTAAGTATCTTTTTACTTAAAAAGCTTGCCACATATGTGAGAGATTTGTCATCGGTAATTTTAAAAATCGGATTAACAATAATAGTATTGATTCGCAGAAAATCCCTACGAATTAACTCTTCAAATTTATTATCACGGAGTCTACGTGCTATACCGTCTCCTATCAAAACATTTACTCTTTCTCCTAAATACCAAACCCATCCATTAGAATAAGATAAAGTTTGACTTAATTGCTTATAATCAGATATTAGAAATACAACTTTTGCTTCATAATCCTTGTCGTAATTATCTGAATTAAAAATTTTTAGTGAATATCCGTTAGATTTTATTTTTTTTCTTAAAAATTCAATCATAATTACTTTTTCGTGAATTAAACCATCGTTTATAGGCACGCCTACTAATATGAGGATTTTTCCATTTTCTCCTTTAGCCTTCTCTATGGCTTGGGAGATTGACTCGTAATAACCTTCGTACAATATACTTTGTTGTTTTTTGGTTAATATTGATAAACCCCGATTTGAACCACCATTACTCTCGAGAAGATAAAACTTTTTACTTTCATGGTCATTACTCACCATAAAATCAATACTTCCCGCATAAAACGAGTAGTCATTACTTACGACATTGTCATTATTCTTTGCGAGTCTGAATAAAGCCTCTTTTCTTACTCGATCTATAAAATCGTCCTCTTGGGAAGCGCGGAGTTCTGAAAAAGAGATCAAGTCTAAACCTAAAGATCTTCCTAATGGAACTAATTCTAAATCTGACTCGGATATCTCTTTTGACATTAAATTTAGGAATTTAGTTAATAAATTCTCTTCCAAGTATATCACTAAGATGTGATTTTAAAAATTAAATTGACCATTTACAAATTATAATAACTATCTATAAAGAACTAATAATTATAAATAAAGATATCCTTGATGATTCCCCTTAATACTTAGCCTTAGGCTTCCAAGCAATATTTTCTTTACTTTCCTTTGTTCCTTGAAATTTAGATCGGAAAACAATAAAATGTAGTTCTTTTCAATATTTATTACAAATAAAAGACCAATTCTTATGAGTTTAGAATCTTCTGATAATAAAGCTACAATTACATAGTGATAAGGGAGCGTTATCAGATTTCTAATATCAATTTCTAATTCAGTGATTTTATCTTCCTCAATGTCATAATCCGCTTTTATGAACTTGATGCCGTCTAAAGGTATAGATATCTTCCTATAATTTTCTAAAACTTTAGCAAACTGACTTTGACGCAAAAATCTTCTTTCTTCTTTATCTTTTTCGTAAAAATAATTATTTTGTTCCTTTATAAATAATATTTTTCTCTTCTTCGATTTAGACGCGTTTTTCTCAATCTCTTCTAATTCTTCAACATCGTCATCATGAAATACAATCAAGATATCAGGATCGATAGTATTTATAAAGAAATTTTTATATATAATGCCCGCTTCTGTTTTTATCCATCCATCACTGTCAACAAGTACAATATCTGTATCTTTATGTGTCGAATGATATCTTTCAATTAGATCTTTACATGAATGCGATACAATAAATTTGAAATTCGCTTTTGGAAAAGTACTTCCAATAAAAATTGTTTCTTCGGTTTCAATATCCGCACTTGTAACTATGTTTTCCTTTATTTCTCCTATATTGAGCGTTGTTGGAAGGTATAATAATTGCTGTCCTAAATCTGAATCTAAAAATGATGCTTTAAATCCCTCATTAAGTAGATTATTAGCTAAATACTTTATAAGAGTAGTTTTGCCATTACTTAATCCCAAAACCATTAGTTTGATTGGTTTTTTATTTTCATTTTTACGAATGGCACTTATAACCGTATCCTTAATTTTAATCCATTCTTTATTGATGGTGTTTTCTTCCACAATTTGTAAATTATTTTTATTACTAGTAAAAATCTCTAGTTTCGATGGTTCCAAAGCATATAATGGATAATTATTAGCGCTTGGCACTATTATTGAGCCTTCTTGTTCGCCTTTTTCAGGTACGAATATTTTACCAAAAACTTCTATTTTTCCCTCTAATAGTTTAACCCTAGAAGGGCCTTTCACTAAGAGAGTGTTTTCCTTTTGCACTTCTTGTATCATATATTCCTCAAATCATCCTTTATAAAAAATAATAACTATTTCTCTTCCTACAGTTATACTTATTAACTAAAAGAAATATACTTTTTCTTTCCTATTCTGTAATTTTTATTTGTAAAATGATCTACTGCTTAAATTCTTTATAGCAAGGGATACACATAATTTTACCTTGATAGTTCATCATACGACTCTCCATAGTAAGTTCACCACATAAACTGCATGGTAGAGACTCTTCTATTTGAGCCATCCCGGGAGGATCATACTCAATATTTCTAATTTCAAAAACATTTTCAGGTTCCAAACTGAGAAGATTTTGAATTTTCTCATCTCTCGAAAGCTTTTTATTATCAAAAATAGTCTTTTTTAAAGATAATCTAACTCCCTTTTGATTCTTTCTACTATAAATGTTATAATTGCTTTTACCATAATCCTTATGAATTAAATTACCCTTGCCATATGTTGTACCTAAAATAGTTTGAAGCGCATCGACGCTACAATTATCTGTTTCGACGACAGCAACTAGTTCTTCATCAGGGGAGTGCTCAAATCCATTTTCTAAAGCATATTTAGCAACCAACACACCAATAGCAATTCCTGGGCATATGTGTCCATGAAACATTGTAGCTTTTTTCATTAACTCTTTAATTTCCACAATAAATCAGTTCTGAGTTTTAGATTTAATAAAAATATCAAATATATTAATTTATTTAATGACTTAAATTTAATTATACTAGATATGAAATTTCTTGTAGATGCGATGTTAGGAAAGCTCGCGCGATTCCTAAGAATTTTTGGTTACGATACAATATACGCTAGCGATCTAATAGATTATTATAGCACCAATCCGGTTACAGATAAAAAATTAAATGAATATGCTGTATGGAGCAATAGAATTGTAATAACGAAAGATATACCATTCTTTAACGAAATTAAAGAAAAAGCTGTACTTTTAGAGGGGGAAGGCGTTTATAATTACTTAAATCAACTTAAACTTAAGTTAAATTTAGTTTATGATTTTAACATGGACAAAGCTAGGTGCTCCGATTGTAATACAGAATTAAAGGCGGTCGAAAATAAAAATTCAATAAAAAAAATTGTTAAACATAAAACTTTTAAGATTTATGATGAATTTTTTCAATGCATTAATCCAAAATGCCAGAAAGTATTCTGGAATGGACCACACATAGCTGATATCGTTAAAAAACTAAGAAATGAGATGAATTATTGATTACTATTATTTTTAAAGAAGGTTTTTTTAATATCAGTAAATTTTAATTTTACTTTCTCTGCTTCCTCTTTTGCCCCTCCCTTTTCAAACATACCATGTGCTTGAGAAAGCAATTCCAAACACTTTTTATACTCCTTGTTCTTGAAGTGATTTTCTGAAAGTTCAACTAAATAATGTCCTTTTTTAATATAGAATTCAATGAACTGCGCAGAAGTATCAATTTTTCTACTCATATTTAATGAAATACATTTTTTTGTGTATATCTATCTAATAAAGGTAAACTAATTAAAAATTTGTATTATACAAAATTTACTCCGTCCTTCGGAAATTTGCCATATCAATAACCTTTGCTCGTAAGCGTGATTCATTAGCTGCAAAAGCCATTAGATGGCTTTCTAAAGATTCGTAAGCGTTTGTTAAAGGTTGAGATTTATTATCATGAAGCGTTTCTAAAAAAGCATCAACTAAAGCAAAATCACCTCCACCATGACCAGAACTATCAATTGTTAATTTATGAGAAAATATTACCTTCTCGGTGCCAGAAAAATGATCGAACAATTTAATTTCTTGGCCTGAATCAAAGAATTCACCTATAAGTGTTGCTTTAGTACCATCAATTCTTAATGTTCGCCCTTCACGCTCACTAAATCCATGCATAATTAAATTGGCTGTTGCGTTGTTCTCAAATTCGATATTCACAACTTGATGATCTACCACATCGTTATCGCATTTATAAACGCATCTACCGTAGGGACTTGTTCTCAGAATTTCCACTTTTGTTTCATCGGAATAATCTTCGATAGCTTCTTCAGAACGACCAGAATAAAGCGGTTCCACAGGCCATTCTCTCCAATATCTCAAGCGTTGTAGAAGCTTAATCAGTTTACTTAAGGTAGTCAATAGTCTAATGTGTTTTTTTCTTAAATTAGCTAGAACCTTAAAAGTAAATTGATTACTTTTTTCTAAGATTTGGATTATAGGAACAATATCAATATAAATTCTTGGAGCGTAGTACAAACAAGTTTTTTCTATAGGGCATCCTTCTACACAGTAATTTGGAGAATTTTTAGGTGCATTAGAAGGTGTAAAATGCTTTAAACCTCCGAAGGAACTTATCTTTTTTGATTTAACTCCTACCATCCAAAAAAGTAAATCTAAATCATGACAGCACTTCTGAAGTATCATAGGGGATGATAAATCTACATTCCTCCAGTTTCCCCTAACGAAACTGTGTGCCATGTGGTACCAACTCACATTTTCCCTATGAGAAATATTTACGATTTTTCCTAATCGTCCTTTTAAGATAGTGTCTTTAACTGTTAAAAAAAAGTTGGTATATCTTAAAACATGGCTAATTCCTAATATTTTATTAGTCTCTTCAACCTTTTTGACGATCTTAATACAACCTTCAAGAGTATGCGCCATGGGTTTTTCCAATAGGACATTATAACCCTTTTCCAAGGCTTTTAAAGTAGGTTCAACATGCATTTTGTCTTGGGTGCAAACGAAAGCAACATCGGCGAATTTTTTTTCGCTCAGAACCTCTTCCCAACTGTTATACGTTCTTTTTAAAGGAATTTCGTGAAGTTGCGCGAATTTTTCTTTCCTAAATTGAATGGGTTCTGCAACAGCTACAAACTTTAATTTATCAGGAAATTTAAGGGCGAAATTACCGTAAACATCCATCCCTCTGTTACCTGCTCCTATTAAAATCGCGGTAATTAATTTTTTCATTTTAACCCAATATTTCAATCTTCTAAAACATTTGGTATTTTTCCTTCAAGGAGTAAGTAATCTAAAATAACAATAGCTGCTATAGATTCAACAACCACAATAGCTCGAGGAACTATGCAAGGATCGTTTCTTCCATCGATTTTTATAACCTCCTCCTCCATGGATTTAACATTAACAGTTTTTTGAGGGATTCCGATTGAAGGTGTTGGTTTTACCGCCAATGTAAAAAAGATTGGCATGCCAGTCGAAATACCTCCTATAATTCCACCAGAATCGTTTTTGGTTGTTCTAACTTTTCCGTTTTTGATTGTCCATGGGTCATTATGCTCTGATCCCTTCATTCTTGAAGCTTTAAATCCAGAACCAAACTCGATTCCCTTTATCGCGGGGATAGAGAAAATCCCTTTGCTAATGTTGGATTCCAAACTATTAAAAATAGGTCCACCGATTCCAGGGGGAACATTATTAATTAGACATCGAATAGTACCACCAATAGAATCGTTAACTTTTTTTACGATTTCAATCTCTTGTTCCATGTCTTTTGATAGTTCGAGATCCAACGCTCCTACTGGCGATTTATTTCTCTGTTGGAGGAGAAATTCGAAGTTTTCACTAAAGTGATCTTTAGTATCTTCGATGTTTCCAATGCTTCTAGTGTATCCTAATATAGAAATATTGAACCGATTCAAAATTTGTTTTGCAATTGCTCCCGCCATTACAAATCCCGCAGTAATTCTTCCTGAAAACCTTCCAGAGCCGCGGTAATCGGCGAATGTACCATACTTTTGCAAAACTACGTAATCAACATGAGAGGGTCTTAACAAGTTTTTAAATTTTTCATAGTTTGATGAATCTACATCTTGATTTTTAATAATTAGGCAAATGGGAGCAGCCGTCGTTTTATTGTTAAAAATTCCGGATAAGACTTCAACTTTATCTTGTTCTTTACGAGTTGTAGCTAACTTCGATTGTCCTGGTTTTCTTCGATCTAATTCACTTTGGATAAAGTTTAAATCAAAGTTTAATCCCGCAGGGGTTCCATCAATAACGACGCCAACCACTTTACCATGACTTTCTCCAAATGAGGTGATTTTAAATTTTGTTCCTAAGGTATTATCCCCCATTTTACCATCATCCTATTTAGAAATTTTAAGCTTTATTCAACTTTCTATTTTGATTAATATATTATGAGTAGTTTCCACTTATTAGTTTTTATGAATCGAATTTTGTTTTTATCTAAATCTAAGATAATTAAACGCTAAAAAATAAAATAAAAATATAATTAAAGGGTTCTTTTATTTTTATTTAACAACTTATAGTATTAATTATTGATAACAGCTCAATGAAACTAAAAATTATTCCGACAACAAAACTTCAAGGAGAGATAACCGCTCCGCCTTCGAAGAGTTATTCACATCGTGCTTTTATAGCTTCTAGCCTTGCTAAGGGTGTTTCAATAATTAAAAACCCTTTAATTTCAGGGGATGTTGAAGTTACAATTGATATTTTAAAGTCTTTAGGACATAGAATCTCACGAGTATCCAAAGAGGTCTATATGGTCAAGAGTAACATGAGTACAAAGAAATCTATTAAAAATATTTTGGATTGTAAGAATTCTGGCACCTCAATTAGAATTTTTTGCGCTCTAGCAATGTTAATTGATGGCGGACTTTCTTTTTCGGGAGAATTTCTGAAAAGGAAACGACCTATTATTCCATTACTAAATGCTCTAAAATCTATTGGCGGTAATTACGATTTAACTGAAGATCTCTTAAAAATCAAGCGAAAAAGTAAAGAATGCAACACGATTGAACTTCCAGGTAATGAAAGCTCACAGTTTGTTTCGGCTCTACTTATGATGTGCCCTCTATTAATTTGTAAGAAAACTAATTCCATCACCGTTAGAATAACTTCTCCTATAGTCTCGTATCCATATGTGAAAATTACTTTAGATGTCTTGAACTCATTTGGAATTAATATTCAGGAAAGTTTAGATGATAAAAAAGTTGGTAAGTATGTTATTCCATGCGGACAAAATTATAGATCCCAAACCTTCGAAATACCAGGTGATTTTTCTGCTGCTTCTTTTATAATTGCTGCGGCTATACTCTCTCCAGAAGACTCATCCATTGTTATAAGAAATCTCAATTTTGATAAACCTCAAGGTGACCTAAAAATTATCGAGATTCTACAAAAAATGGGAGCTAAAATTGAAGTGTCTAAAGATAAAAACAGCGTTTCTGTTAAGGGGAATATAAACAAATACCATTTAACGGGATTACCAGTTAATGTCCAAGATACTCCAGACTTATTCCCAATCTTATCTATAGTTGGAGCGTACGCAAAAGGTAAGACAGAACTGTACAATGCCTCAAGTATTCGAGGCAAAGAAAGTGATAGATTATCTCTTTGTGCTCAAGGTTTAATTAAAATGGGCGTTAAAGTAAAAGAAGAAGAAGACAAACTTACAATTTATCACTGCGATCAATTAGAAGGATGTGATATTAACCATGAAAATGATCATAGAATCGCTATGGCGTTTACTATAGCTGCCTTATTTGCTAAAACTCCTTCACAAATATCTGATATTGAAATTGTAAAAGATTCTTATCCAAATTTTTTAGAAGATATTAAAAAATTGGGAGCTGGTGTGGAAGAATTAGATTAGTATCCAAATTTATTAAATTACCGAAATGATTTTTGCCTTCTTGCTCGAGCTTTTTTTCCACCAAAATGTTTAGGCTCAGTTCTCCTTGAATCTCCTGAAAGTAATGATTCGTCGTATTCTCTAAATGATTTTTCAATAGTCTTTGTACCAATAAATTTATTTAGAGATTTAGCAATTGCGATTCGTACAGCATCAGTTTGCCCCATGCTTCCACCACCCCTTACAGTAATGTTAATGTCGCACTTTTCTATCTTAGGATGATCAATTACTTCTAAAACTTCTTGAATTCGCATTCTTGCGATATCGGGTTCGTATTTCTCTAATGGAATGTTATTAATTTTAATCTGTCCTTTAGCTGGATATCTTAACACAGCTCGAGCGATTGCCGTTTTTCTTTTTCCTGAAGACTGAATTATTTTAATTCTTTCTGACATAAGTTTTAAGCCTCAACTTCTAATTTGTTCCATCCAATTCTCGAACAAAGATTTTCTAGAGTAATATACTTGTTGTAATACGAAAGTCTTTTTTTATCTGAAAAGGGTATTTCTGTTGGAGTTAAAGTTTGATATTTGTTCTGAAAGCGTCCTGGAATTGCTCCGATGTAAACATGTATTCGTTTTAGAGCTTCTTTACCTCTGATTTTTTTGGTTGGGAGCATCTTCTTAATTACATTTCTCATGAATGTATCAGGTCTTCTTGGCCAGAAGGGTCCGCGTCTTGGATTCGTTGCAGTGCTAATGTTTAATTTGCTTAAATATTTTTCGTGAATATCCCGCTTAGAACCGCTAATTATTGCGTCTTTTGCGTTTATAATTACGATTTTTTCACCTAATAACGCTTTTTTAGCTACCTGACTACAAAACCTTCCTAAAATCTTGTCCTTCGCGTCCATTAAAAGGTATTCTTGCATTTGACTTTCTCTCGTTATAATTATTATTAATAAAATACTTTTACGTTTTTCCCCTCGGGATTTTGCTCAAAAAGTTCTTCTATCGATATCAATTTGCTGCCCGAAGATTCAATTTTTTTTTGAGCTGCTTTAGAACAATCTAAACAAGCAATAGTTAATTTATGGTCGATATCACCAACACCTAATACCTTACCGGGAACAACAATTACATCATTTTCTTTAGTTTTTTTGTTGATTCTATAGAGATTCGCTTCTACTCGGTCTCTCCGAGCTCCTGAAAGTTTTTTTGAAACTTTTCTCCAAATTCTTCTTTTAGTCTTCCACAATTCGCGAATCAGCTTACGATTGTAATAATTACTTGGTCCCGTAATTCTATGGCTCATTTTGTGCTCAAAAATTTATTTGTTAGAAAATTAATCTTGAGAATTGCCCAAAACTTAAATATTTTTTCGATTTATTTTCGTGTCTGATAATCTTATGCTTATAAAGTAATCAGTGGGAATTATTTATTTTTTTTCTTAGGTTCTTACTTGGTCGCAGAAAAAGAGTCTTTTAACTTAAAATTAATGTATAAAGCATTGTATATCCCAAAATAATAAAAAAGTGAATCATTGCGAAAAGAGCACCGTTTTTTAGTAAACGTCTGTAATCCAAATTCTCCACTTTATATTTTTTTGCTAAAGTTAGAGTGAGAAGATCGCATGCAGAACCTTGTGGTAAAAAATTACCCGCCATATTAACACCACTTATGAAAGCAATGATTATCGGGTTAGGAAAGAAACCTTTTCCTATGAATGTTGAAAAAATCGGGAGAAGAATAATGGTAACGGGTGTACCGGCAAGAAAAGCAGACATGAAAGAAGAAATAACTAATGTTATCAATACTGCTAGATAAATGTTATCGTTTAACAAATTTACCAAACTTGACGAAATTAACTCTGAAAAACCAAAATATGATAAGGAGTTCGAAAGGATGAACAAGATTGCAAAAACGATAATAATTTTCCACACGATCTCGTTTTTGATTTCTGAGAAACTAATATCCTTATACTGAATTAGGAGAAGAATAGCTGCAGCTACAATTGAAACAAGTGCAGGGTCAAACCCTAAGACCATAAACACGAAAGTTGCAAGAACAACGATTACTGTCGTTATAAAATATGTTTTACTACGGATAACGATACTAGGATCAAGCATTGATATCAGAATCTTCTTGTTTTTTTCAGTTGGCTTTTCTTCTTTTTTTAATATGAATCGATCTATCAAGAAAACTGTGGATAATAGCGAAATTAAAAATAATATTCCCATATTGGAAAGGTATTCCATAAAACCCCACCCAAATTCCTCACCGATTATTAAATTTTTTAAACTTGAGATAGGCGTGAGGATTGCACCGATGTTTATAGTAATGGTCATCCCCATCATGTAGGTACCTGCAGGGATTTCTAAAGCTCGGCATGTTCTATAAATCAATGGAACTAAAATCAAAGAGAGGGTTAAATCCTCAATAAAAGCAACTAAAGTGCCTGTAAATAAACATATAAGATAGAAAAACACACGATTATCTCCTTTCGTGATATGAATCAATTTAATCGCGAGATATTCCAAGACCCGGTTATGAGTTGCAAAATGGATTACTATCTGCATGGCAAAAATGAAAATTAACGTGTTAAAATTGATAAATCCGAGAATCTCCCCCTCTCCAACATTACCAAAAGTGAGCATTGAAACAACTGCGATAGCCCCTATGATTAAAGCAATAGGGAAGTAATCCACTTTATTTTGAGAAAAAAAAACCATTAAAATCGCAAATAAAACCAAAATAAAAATTATTGCTGGAAGGTTCATTCAATTAAGTGAAATGGTTTTTATTTTAAAAAATATCACTTATTTTTAAAATTAAAAATTCTCCTTTAGGATTAGCTTTTTGCTGATGTTAACCTTTGATATTGTAATAGAGTGCTAAGAGTTTGAACGATTATGATTCTATATCCAGTTCTTCTAAATTTGTAATAAATTCATCAATTTTCTCATTAAATATTCTGAAAAGGTGACTAATTAGAACATTGTATTCTAAGACACCATCGCTTTCTATTGAAAGAATGTATACATCTTCTTTTTGACTAACTTTAATTTTTCCCTCTGAATTATTCTCACAAGACATACACAAAGTGCAATATTTCCAATAATCCTCTTTTAGTTTTAAAGAATCATTGTTTGTTAATTTAAAAAGCTTTTCAGGACACATCTTAACTATTAAACTGTTTACTTCCAGATTTTTAGAGGATTTGTCATCAATTTCAACTATGGGATAATGTCTATAAGCTACATTTGAAACTGCTTGCCATTTTGCATGATCTTTAGCTAGTCCTAAGATCGCATAGGCTTCGATAATTACCTTGTCATTCTTATCGATCTTAACGATCGGGATGTTAGGATCAACGGGAATTATCTTTGGATCATTAGATTTTAAATCACCAGAGAATATCTCTAAGGAAGTATTAGAATTATTAGTAATTTCGCAAGTCAAAGAAACTTGGCATAAAGGGCACCCAAATCCACCACAATCGCATTCTCGTGGTAATTTGTATACTTCTAAATCTGTTTTGAGAGGAATGAGTCCAAGTCTATGAGAAATAATTTCGTCATATAACGGAGAATCATTCTTTAAAATAATAACTTCGTCTATTGCCATGACTGGTATCTCTGTAAGAATAATTCGTCTCAGAGCGTTTATCATTTCAATTGAGATACCTTCAATTACTAAAACTAAATTAAGATCAGTTTGGGTAAGAATATCAAGTTTTAAGGGAATCATAGTCTTTGACAACTTTTATAATAGTAAATAGTGTATTAGATACTGGTAGAAATATGTAATTTAAGATAAATTTTACTGTTTGGATTAAAAAAAGCTTTGGTGTTGAACCATTGATATTTAAAAATCCAAGTATGCATAATTAATTATAATAAGAAAAAATTATTATCTCGAGATATCTCGCTTTTTAAAGAGGAAATATCCTAAAATAATTAACCCAATAGCTATAGAGAGCAGAAGTATTAAGGATCCTAATGGTGAATAAAAATCATTGCGAGTAAAAGCGGTCTCCCATGTGTCAGGATCAAATTCTTGAGTATACAACCCAAACATGTAAAGGAAATACATCATGTTCTCAGAAATCCCCCCTGAAATGATATCCATAACTCCTATATACGCATTAAACAGGTGATAACCTAAATCAATATGGAACAATTGAAATTGGACGTATATTGGAACTTCGCTATCATCCAGGTACATATACATAAATAGTGGTCGAAAAGTCATTAATACAAAAAAAGTAATGATAATAATCAATAAAGGTATTAATATTGCATTTCGCGTCTTTTTAAATAAACAGGAAAAACTAAATGCCACGCTCTGGAAGAAGAATTGAACGATTAGAGAAAAGAGTAGATTTATAACGAAGAATTCTGCTACACCCTCAAAGGGATATTTCAATGGAGCGATTAATGTTATTAGAGATAAAGATGCTATGTTTATTAAAAAACCGAAACAGGTAAGAGCTAGATATTTTGTGATCAAAATTCCTCCTCTTGAAATTGGCTTACTGATGAGCGTTAACATTGTTCCAGATTTCAACTCTTCTGCAATAAGGGGAGCACCAACAACAGTAAGTATAATTGGAAACATTATACAGTAC
>JAGXOB010000010.1:17695-43383 GCA_019894735.1 Promethearchaeota archaeon
AATATTAAGAGTTTAGGATCATGTATTAATCCAGCTGCTAATCCAATTTTCTGTTTCATGCCCATAGAATAAGTTTTGATTTTCCTATCCTTTTCTTTCATCAAATCAAAAAATTTCAGTAAATTCAGTGCCTTTTGTTTTGCAATCTTTTTAGGGATCGAATTCAAACGTGCTAATAAAATTAGATAATCTAATCCCGAAAGTTTCTCATAAAAAGCAGGATCTTGAGGAAGAAATCCTATAAATTTTCTAGCGTTTTTAGTACCAGCCTTTTTACCTTTTAAGAAAGCCTCTCCTTCCGTTATTGAAATGGCTCCAATTAACATGTTAATTGTTGATGTCTTTCCAGCACCGTTTGGACCTAAAAATCCGTGAACTCCGGAACTCATCGTAAAATCTATTCCATCTACTGCAATTACTTTTTTTGTACCAGTTCCATAAACTTTTGTGAGTTTATTTGTCCAAATATAATAATCTTCAATATTATTTTGTTGAATAGATTTCATAATTACATCATAAACAGGATTTCATTATAGAATATAGTATTTAAAATTGCTATATAAATATTTCCGTATACAGAACTATATGTTTAGAAATTTAAGAACAAATAATTTTCACTACTCGGGGAATTTAAACGAAGAAATGGGATTGAGTCTTGAAATAAACTATTTATAGAATAAAAAAAATAATTAATAAAATTTCATATATTCATAAGCTTTGTTTGGAGATTGAAAACAGTACCTTATTTCTTGAAATCCTTTTTTAAACTCAGCAACTTCATTTTTAATTTTCTTAGGATCTTTCTTGTCGATTAGTAAATCTTTGAAAAAATCTGCGATATCTACCATTTCACTTTTACCCATTCCGAGACGTGTAACTTCTGAGGTTCCCAACCTTAAACCACCTGGGTTTTTGTAGTGTCTACCCTGTGCGATATCCCATGGTAAGAGGTTTCTATTAATGATGATATTTGCATCTTCTACTAACCTTTCAATATCTCCCCCTAAACCAATAGTTTTTTCAAAATTCGTAATGTCCACAACAATTTGGTGCGATTCAGTAAACCCTTTATGTTCCATAAGCACATTTATACCTCTTTCGTATAATGCCTGTCCCAAAGCTTTTGCGTTGTCGATTACATCTTTATGATAATCTTTGCCAAATTCTAGCATTTCTGCAAATGTAATAGCTAAACCTGCAACGTTATGTAGATGATGGTTAGATAATAGGGCAGGAAACACGCAAGGTTTTAAAGTATCAATTAAATCCTCTCTATTTGATACGAGTGTTCCGTGTTGCGGACCTGGAAGTGTTTTATGGGTGCTCATAGTCATTGCGTCTGCCCCTTCTCTTAAAGGATCTTGAAAGTAACCAGACCCTATCAAACCAGCGACATGTGCGGCATCGTAACCAACATTAGCGCCTACTTCTTTAGCGACTTCGCTGAGTTCTTTGACTGGATGAGGAAATAGAAATACAGACCCCCCAAATAACACCAATTCTGGTTTGAAATCCCTAATGATTTTTGCTGTAGCGTCAGGTTCAATATTCATTTCGTCATTATCAAACGCCATATATTCTATATTCAATCCACGTACGGTACCAGCAGTACCATATATTGCCATCCCACTTTTCGTAAACTTAGGAGCATGGGATATATGTCCACCCTTTGGAATTGGCATTATTAACATTTTTCCATTGTTTTCTGATGTAAACGCGTTATACATTGCCAGATTTGCCACTACGCCAGAAATAGGTCTCACATCAGCGTGAACGCACTTAAAATATTCTTTCGCAAGTTCCATACAGATGTCTTCTATAATATCAATATATTTGCACCCTGCATAAACACGCTCTCCAACCCATCCTTCCGCGTATCTATGAGAAAAATCACTATTACACGCCTCGTCAACCGCTGGACTAGTTATATTTTCTGAAGCTATTAGTGGGATTGAGTTATTGAATAATTCATTATGTTCAATTAAGATTTTTCTAATTTCTTCTACCTTCTTTTTCAATTTGAATCAAATCCATTTCTTATATTAATTCTATCATTAAAAAAAAATAAATTTACAATTGTTTTAAACCTTTTGACAAGTTCGAAAGTTTTGAGAGGTAACCACGGTCAAATGCAGCATTTTATAAGAAGCATGCATTAAAAGGAATCGATAGTTAATAAAATATTATTTTAATATTACAAAAATTGTATATGATAAATTTTTAAGTTAATCTCAGCAAATACTGAAGGAATAAGAGATGTAATATCTTATTAATTCTACTTTTTAGGGTTTTCAAGGATTAAACGAGCTTCGTACAAATTTAATTTTCTACCAGACTTCTGTTTTTCTAAAGCAACAGCTAGTTTATCTTGTTTTAATTTCTCTAACTCTTCGTTTCTAAAATAGGTTCGGCTTTTAGGTGCTTGTGGTTTTTTAGAGGTATAAGTAGGACGTCTCCCTTTTGAATCTTTTTTAATTTTAATCATAACCCGTAAAAATTTCTCATGGTAAGAATCTGCAGCTTTTTTATTCTCAATTAATTCCTCTTCTAAGGTTTTCTTTTTCTCTCTTAATTCATTGACTGTTTGGTAAATATCATGCATCTTGGAATGGTAGTCTTGAGATTTGTTTGACCATTTATTTAACTGTTCATAAATCTTATTCAAATTTATTTTAACAATCTGAATTTTTCGCTCGATTTTAAAAAAATCACTATTTTGCTGCTCAGCTAAGAACTCTTGTTTTTCTAGAGCTATTTCTCTAATTTTATCAACCATTGCATTCTCTTCGAGAATATCTAAATTCTCGATTTCAATTCTTCTCTCTAAGTTTTCGATTTTCTTATCAATTTGCTTAATTGATACGTATTTCTTAGCTCCTTCTCCCTTTTTACTCTCTTTTAAAATTTGTTTTTTTTCTTCAGTGAATTTATCTAAAATGTTTTTATATTCGTTTTTTTTATCTTTTAAATTCTTTACCTTACTATTCCAATAATCACGTTTCTTCTTATAATCGTCTTTTGCAAGAGCTAAATTTTCTTCGATTTTAACATCAATGTTTTGTAGTTCATTAATATACTCTTTAGTTTTCTTATTTAGATCGTCACGTTTTTCTCTAAATTCTTCAATTTGGAGTTGAAGTTCCCTAAAAGAGTTTTTTGAACTTTGGGGAGTATTTGTGTTAGCCCTACTCATAGATAAATTCATTAACGAGTATTTATAAAAAAGGTTGCATAAACAATGATTGAGTAAATCAATATATCATCGATTTAATATTTTTTGTAAAATCTCGTTTATATGTTTCTAATTAGTATAGAAATATCACAATTATGTAAAAATAATAACACGAAAGCTTTAGAATAATTCTAAAATCATAAGAAGAAGTCGATTTTTAAAGATAGGATTAATTATGGCGGAAGAAATAATAAAAAATAACGATTTAATTTATTTAATTCTTGATAATAGAAGAAAGTGGTTGGTTACTGTAGAAGAAGGGAGAGAATTTCAATCTCATAAAGGTATCGTAAAATTCGACGAAATTATAGGAAAACCTTTTGGTTCCGTGGTTTTTTCGCAACCTTATGAAACTCAAGGATATAAATTCTATGTTCTTAAGCCATTACCATCCGATTATGTTATTTATATGAGTCGCAAAACTCAAATTATTTATCCAGAAGACGCAGGTCTAATCTTAGTGTATTCTGGAATTGGACCTGGTAGTAGGGTTATCGAAGCAGGTTGTGGCTCTGGAGCATTAACATGTATTTTAGGAAATTATGTCCGCCCTAACGGACATATTTATTCGTATGATATTAGAGAAAAGAGCTTGAAAAGAGCCTTAAGAAATGTTATAAGGGCTAACTTGCAAGATTACATTTCAATTCAATATGGAGATATTGTAATCGATGATTTTGAGCATAGAAATGTTGATTCTGTTGTTTTAGATATGCCACAACCTTGGAAGGCAATCGAAAGAATTAAAAAATATCTTAAATTCAGTGGAACTTTAGTGTCTTTTTCACCAGCAATAGAACAAGTTAAAAAAACAACTTTTGCTCTAAAAGAGAACGGATTCTATGAAATAAATACATATGAATTAATAAAAAGGAAATATCAAGTAAAAGAGAACGCAACCCATCCCGAAGTTCGAATGATTGGGCATACAGGCTACATGACATTTGCACGAAAAATCAAAAATGTTAAAAATCCTTATCGAGAAAAGAAACCAAAAAAAGACGAGTTTGTAGAATTAAGGGGTATGCCTTTAAGAGGTGACGAAGAAAATTGATAGATTATAATGAATTCACAAAACTAGATTTACGCGTTGGATTAATTAAGAGTTGCGAATTTATTTCGAAGTCTAAGCATCTATATCGATTATTAATAGATTGTGGTGAGGAAAATTTAAGACAAATTATTACTGGTATTTCTAAATTCTACTCCTCAGAGGAATTAGTCGATAAGAAAATTGTCGTTTTAACCAATCTTCTACCAAAAAAAATTATGGGATTAGAAAGTCATGGAATGCTTTTAGCGGCTGACTTCAACGGTGAACCCTTTTTACTAAAAATAGACGAGAGGAACGGAAAAAATATCCCAATAGGGAGCGTGATAAAATAATTAAAAACCTTTCAATTTAACACCAGTTTGGTATTCTTTCTTTTTCTTGTACCTCTCCGTTTTGAAGTAATGTTTCTTTTTCTCCGGTAATATATTTATATATCTCCTTAAGATTTCTTCAACAAAAGCTTTAGTTGCTTTGTTTGATATTTTATTCGGATTGGATAGAGTTGCGAGAATTTCTTTATCTTTGGAGTCCGGAGAAATCCCAAGGTTTTTTATTGGAATATGGAAGGAATGTGTAAAATAACCTGTACTTTTTTGTTTTTTTTTTTTTTCCTCGTGAGCAAGTATCCTCAAAATATTTGCTTCTTCCTTTTTAATTTTAATAGCAACCAGTTTTTTACCGGGGCGTACAATTATTGTAAGATAAGCTGGAAGCTTGTTTTTCGAATCGTGAATTTTTTTTAAGAATTCGTTTAGCTGGTCACTCATTTTAATTCAAGAAGCTAATAAGTTCTGTAATATATATAGTTCTAAACTAGGATAATTAATTAAATTTATTATAAGAATAAACAAAGTAGTGAAAAAATCATGACCGTTATATTAGAAACATTTGAATTAAAAACTAAAGCCTATTGTGACGTAATAAATATCACTTCACAAGTTCAAAGTGCGATTGAAAATAGCGGGTTGAAAAATGGCATCGTAAATGTGCATGTTGCGGGATCAACAGGCGCAATATCCACCGTCGAATACGAACCTGGATTAGTCCAACACGACATTGAAGATTTTCTAGAAAAAATAATCCCTTACAAAAAGGATTACGCACACCACAAAACATGGCATGATTATAATGGAGCAGGACACCTAAGAAGTTTCCTACTCAAAACATCCCAAACATTCCCATTTCATAAAGGAAATTTAATCCTGGGCACATGGCAACAGATTATCTATATAGAAAACGACGAAAAAGGGCGGTACAGAACTATATACTGCCAAATTATTGGGGAATAACTATTAGAAAACAAAAAACTCCAAAATTCATCCTAATCTTTAATTTTTTCGTTTAGGGAAAGGCCAGCTATAACTTAATAATTCAAGGATACAAATAAAAACAAGAAAAAAATTTATATTTTTTTTGCTGTATTATTAAACTCTTGAACGAGCACGTCGTAAACTTCTCGGTGGCGAACATCTTCAAATTTATCTATCATCTTAACGATAGTTTTATGGCGTTCTTGTATCATACTTTTAAACAGTGGAATTTTTCTGACAACATGCTCAAATTTGTTCTTTTGAATTATTTGATACTTTAAAAAATCCAAAAAGTTGTTTTCTTCTTCTATCAATTAAATCCTCTTTTTTAAAATAGTATTTTAACCAAATTAAAATTATGATCAATAAAAAATAGCAGTGTCATGTATGTATTTTTCAAATAATATCAGCGATTTGAGATAGAAGAACGCTAATTAGTAAAAGCCAATAAGATTAAAAATAATGAATTTCACTTATAACTAAAAAATTTCATAATATTCTTCATTTAAAAAAGGTTCTGTAGGATTTTTAAATCTTGAGATATTTTTGATGAGTACTGGTTTGAGATTATGGAAAATTTTATTAAAATTGTAGTAGCTGGATTGGATAATGCCGGAAAAACATCAATTCTGACGGCATTAAACAAAAAGTATGACTTTCAAAAAGATATTGTATCCCTTACGCCAACTATTCGAGTTGAATACCAAGTAACAGAATTTCTTAAAAATCGAATAGTTTTCTGGGATTTAGGAGGTCAAGAGAGATATAGATCTTTATATCAAGAAAAACAGGAACTGTATTTTTCTGACACGGACTTGCTTGTCTACATCATCGATATTCAGGATACACAAAGAATTGAAACTTCTCTCACTTATTTAGACATGATTTTGCAGAACTTTAAAAAGCATAAGATGGACGTACCTTTCATTATTAGCTTTCATAAGTTTGATCCTGAATTCAGCGGAAATGAAGGAATGATTGAAGAAATAGAATCACTAAGAGAACATATATTAAAAAAATATCCCTCCTTCAAAATATTATTTCAACAAACATCAATTTACGATATAATCTCAATAATACAGCTGATATCTTATGGGTTATCCGTATTTGACGAAAAATTTTTTGCTCTCTCTGAGTTGCTAGAAAAACATCTCATGCAATTTGAGAGTGAATCGTTAATTTTATTTGATAAAAATGGTATAATTTTAAGTGAGTATTACAAGGATATTATTGAGCCTGAAATCTACGTTGAACTTATAGAATCCATAAAAGAACACTTATTTTTACTTAAAAGAATGCAAGAAGAATCTTATGAAACCGATTACGCTTTCTCATCAATAGGGGACGAGCTAATATCGTATTTACATAGAATTGAACTAGAAAACGAGTCTTTATTTGTTTCAGTAATTATTAAAGAAAAGCTAAAGGAACAACTTTTAGAGAAATTTTCAGACTTTATTTCTGAATTAAAAGAGATATTAAAACCATTACTTGCACGATCCTAATTATTCCCTAATCGATTTTTAAAAGTTCTCTCGCTTTATCAGTAAATTTTTCTTTCTTTTTTTGGTGTTGTTCAATAAACTTCAGGACCTTCTCAACGCATTGTGCTTTATGTTCACCGCACAATAACTCTCCTTTCACACACCTTTCAAATTCATCAGCTAATACCTCATCGTTTTCTTCAAAGTGATACATTAGCATTTTATAAATCATACATCTTCCAGGTTCGCCTCCAAGTTCCTGCTGTTCTTTCTTATTTTTGCGCCCCCCCGTTAAAGCTCCCTTAACCTTCTTTTCTATTGATTCTAATGATTCGTTGAAAGTGAAAGAACTATTAGGATTTCTCTTTGCCATCTTATCCGATCCATCTATCCCCGCTAGTAGATAATGATATGTTGCTCCCGGTAAGGAAAAAGTTTTATAATACCTCCGCGTAAGATCTCTTGTAAGTCTTATGTGTGGATCCTGATCAATTCCTACTGGGACTATAGTAGGTTGTGGTCCTTCTCTTACTTGAGGAAGTACTATATCACCCACTTGAACCAAAGCAGCCAAATAAAGACCAAATGTTTTCTCTCCGTAGATTGCATTCAACATGTTATGAGTTACTAATCTACTTACTCTAAAACAAATGTCTTTGACCAAAGGCTCCTTAGATTGCCTCCAAATATATGCTCTATCTGGTGATGGATCTAATCCAAACGCTAATATATCAGTAAGATTATCTACTGCATGTGGTTCCGCCTCATCGTAAGGGATCCCATTATCCTCCCATGATTCAATGTCTGCGATGCCATAATACACGGTTCCCCCCATTTTTTGAAATTCAACGATTTCTAAAGCAGTAGTTGAGGTCCCTAAATGATATGGTCCAGATGGTTTAATACCACTCATTACCGCCCATGGTTTATTTTCTTCAATTGCTTTAAACACCGCTCCTAAATCGCGATGGCCAAAAATAATTTTTCTTCTGAAAAATCTATTTTTAATTAACTTCTGTCTCAAACCCTCGCTGACTTTATCAATTCCAAATTCTCTTATTATTCTCTCGTAATCTTCGTCTTCTAAAGGATTTGAAGAACCCCATGGATCTAGCATTTTTTCAAATTTCTCCTTTTTGTTTCTAAGGTATAATAGTATTGATAATAATAAAAATAGAAAACAATTAAAAATTTTGATACAAATTATGAATATTTAAGGATATGAATAATATTTTAAACTCTTTCTTCTCTTTTTGGCTTCAATAAGTTAACAGAACTTAGCATTAATTAAAAGGATATAAGAACAATATATAAGAATTCAAGTTTTATTCTTCTATTAGGATGACAGAAAATGAAACTAAAAATGAAGATGAATGGAAGGAAAAGTTAACAGAGGACCAGTATCGCGTGCTACGATTAAAAGGAACTGAGCGACCTTTCACAGGAAAATACTGGAACAATAAGGAAAAGGGTGTTTATTATTGTGCGGGATGTGGGGCTCCTTTGTTTGATTCAAAATCTAAATTCGAGTCAGGTTGCGGGTGGCCTAGTTTTTCAGCTCCCATTAACGATTCTAATATTAAGGAAGCGCAAGATAATAGTTTGAAAATGAGAAGAACAGAAGTATTATGCCGCAAGTGTGGAGGTCATTTGGGACATTTATTTGATGATGGACCTAAACCTAATGGCTTACGATACTGTATGAACTCGATCTCTTTGGATTTTAAACCAAAAAATAAAGAAGATTAGAATCGAATATCACTAATAGTGCTATGAAATAACAATTGAAGAATTTTTATATTCTTTTAAAACCATATTAGAATTAGTTTTCGTAACATGTTCTTTTTCATTCAGTTCTCGAATAAAATTATGAACATCTTGAGCTTCTTTAAACCTACAAATTAGAGCAGCAGATTGTTCTCCTGTAGTGTGAAAGACTGAACATACTTCTGGCTTTTTTGTAATTTCTTCTAAAATTTCTTGAGTGTGTTTTCCATCGATATTAACTCTTATTAGAAAAGTTAATTTATAACCTAATATTTCGTTATTAAGTTTAAGGGTATAGCCTTCAATGACATTAAGTTCCTCCATCTTAGAGATTCGATTGTGGATTGTACCAATTGATATACCTAATTCTTCTTTAATTTCTCGATATGATGTTTTGGCGTCTTCTTGCAACATTCTTATGATATCTTCGTCTATTTCGTCAAGTGTTATTTTTACTTTCTCTTCTCCGTTTACGATTATTTTTTCTTCTTTCATTTTTTCTAAGCGTTATTTTTTTTTGAAAATGTTCAAATTATTTTACAAAAATTAAAAATTATATATAAAAATTTAAAATTGTAATATATAATTTTTGCTACTCAAGTTTTTTGTTTTTAAATGATCTCCTAATCATAAAATTCTTATAAATTGAGTCATTAATAAAAGCAAAAATTAAAGATTTTTAAAAATAAAAAAGAGGTAAAATTATGTCTGTACCGATTATAATTCTTAGAGAAGGAACGGAAGAAACGAAAGAAAAAGAAGCTCGCATGCAAAACATAAATGCGATAATGGCTATTACCGAGACAGTAAAATCTACACTTGGACCGAGAGGTATGAATAAAATGCTTGTAGATTCTGTAGGAGATGTTACAATAACAAACGACGGAGCTGAAATTCTAAAACTGCTAGATATAGATAATGTTGCTGCAAATATGATGGTGAACATCGCTAAATCTATCGATGAAGACATCGGAGATGGAACTACTACTGCTGTTATTTTTTCAGCCGCTTTATTGGGAAATGCTCTTGAACTTATCGATCAGAATGTTCATCCAAAACCCATTACTCACGGCTATAAATTAGCAGCAGATAGAGCTTTAAAGATAGTAAATGAAATAGCTGCCAAAATATCTCGAGATGATGATAAGCAACTTATAAATGCCGCTAAAACCACTATGAACTCTAAAGACATAGTAGGAGTAAAAGATTATTTCGCTGAATTAGCTGTAAAAGCTATAAAACACATAAGGGGAGAAGATGGAAACACATTCTCGAAAGTAGGAAATGTTAAAATTGTAAAAGTTCCTGGGAAATCCCTAAGAGATTCTGAGCTAATAAATGGTGTTTATATAGAGAAAGAGAAAGTTAATGCCGCAATGCCTGATGTCGTAAAAAATGCGAAAATTGCTGTCATAAGAAGAAAACTAGACGTCGTAAAAACAGAATTTGATGCCCAAATAAGAATTTCAAATCCTGCTGATATCCAAAAATTTCTTGACCAAGAAGAAAAAATTCTCGTTGATTACTTGAAAATTTTCACAGATTTAGGCGTGAATATGATTGTTAACAATAAAGACATTTCTGACAAATTTGGTGCCTATTTAGCAAAAGAAGGAATAGTAGCAATCAAAAATCTCGGAGATTCTGACATGAAAGCTGTAACAAAGGCAATTGGAGCTAACTCAGTTGACGATCTTCATTCATTAACCGACGAGGACTTAGGTTTCGCAGAGAGTATAAAATTTGAAAAACTTGCAAACAATGAGTATACACTATTTACGGGTTGTAAAAATCCCAAATCTGTTTCGATATTGCTTAAAGGTGGCTTAGAGAAAATTTTAAATTCTGCTGAGATTACTTTACACGATGTGCTTTCAGTAGTTGCAAAAGTTATGGACACCGAAACCGTTGTTGCTGGTGGTGGGGCAATATACATTGAACTTGCGAAAAGACTAAGAGAATATGCAAACGAAATGAGCGGTAAAGAACAACTTGCTGTAAATGCTTTTGCAATTGCCTTAGAAGAAATTCCAAAAACTTTAATCAAAAACGCAGGCTTAGACGAAATAGAGAACATGACTGAATTACGCGCTGCTCATAAATCTGAAACCGATAAATGGAAAGGAATTGATACCATTACTAACGAAATTGGAGATAATTTTGAGAAGGGAATAATAGAACCCGCGGCATTAGTTAACCATGTAATCAAAGCTGGAAGTGAATTGGCAAACCTGATTCTAAGAGTTGATAGAATTATCAGTGCCAAGGGTAGTAGACATCCTGGATTATAATAAACTGAATGAAATATCTATTTTTTCTTTATTTTTTTCTTTGTTTTGTGTTATCATTATATTTCTTTAAAAAAACTTCAATAAATTTGTGCTTCAATAAGCTTTTTAATGCTCTTTTAACTTTTTAAAACATTAACTTTAAAAAATTTAAAATGAACTATAAAGAAGTGTTTTCAGGATTTACTGATAGCGGTTTAATTGCTAATAATGATTTGGAAAAGCTATTTGCTTTACAAAATGAACATGTATTAAAGATCGTAAAACAATTCGTAGATCTCTGTAAACCAAGCAAAATTACGGTAATTTCTGATTCAAAAGAGGATATTGAATATGTGAAGCAGAAAACTGTGTCTAATCAAGAGGAATCTACACTCCAAATAGAAGGGCATACAATTCACTATGATAGCTATTATGATCAAGCTAGAGATAAAGAAAATACTAAAGTCCTAATTTCGAAAGGCGAATATAGAAGTCCCTGGATTAACACCATGGATAGAGATGAAGGTCTCGAAGAAATTTTAAACATTATGGATGGGTGTATGAAAGGCAAAGAATGTCTCGTTAGGTTTTTTTGTCTGGGACCATTAAACTCAAAATTTACTATTGGAGCATTGCAACTCACAGATTCGTTTTATGTTGCTCATTCTGAAGATCTTTTATATCGAAAAGGGTATGAAGAATTCAAGGAGTTGGATGGTTCCAACAATTTCTTTTACTTTATACATTCTGCCGGGGAGCTTGTGGGAAATCCTCCTGTTACTAAAAATATTGATAAGCGTAGGATATATATTGATTTACAAGAAAACCGAGTGTTGACTGTTAACAACCAATATGCCGGAAATTCTCTTGGATTAAAGAAATTAGCTTTACGCCTAGCGATATACAAAGCAAACAATGAGGATTGGCTTACAGAACATGATTTTATTTTAGGAGTTCGCCCGAAAGGAAAAAATCGAGTAACCTATTTCACCGGAGCTTTTCCAAGTGCTTGTGGAAAAACGTCAACAGCAATGCTTCCCGGACAACTGATTGTAGGAGACGATATTGCTTATATACGTCCGTGGGAAGATGGTTTTGCACATGCAGTCAACATAGAGAAAGGAATATTTGGAATTATTAAAGATGTAAATGCAAAAAACGATCCTGTGATTTACGAAGCCCTTACCACACCAAGAGAATTAATTTTTTCTAATGTTCTCGTAAATATGGGTAAACCCTATTGGATTGGAATGGGTATAGATCATCCCAAAGATGGTTTTAATCATTACGGTGATTGGAATGATGGAATTACTGATAATAACGGTAATAGAGTAACTCACGCCCACCCTAATGCTCGATATACAATTAACCTTAACGATCTTTCTAATTGCGATCCCAGATTGGAAGATCCTGATGGAGTCCCAATCCATGGAATATTTTACGGCGGAAGGGATTCAGATACGATGCCTCCCGTAGTGGAAAGCTTAAATTGGGAACATGGTATTTTTTTAGGGGCAGGTATTGAATCTGAAACAACATCAGCAACTCTTGGTGCTGTAGGCGTTAGGAAAGCTAGCCCAATGGCAAATCTCGATTTCTTGGTTGTGCCACTAGGTAAATATCTGAAAAACCACCAAACTTTTGGTCACCAATTGAAGCACTGCCCCCAAGTGTTCTCTACGAACTATTTTCTTAAAGGAAAGGATGGAAAATATTTAAACGCAATTTTAGATAAAAAAGTATGGGTTATATGGGCAGAAGGGCGTACCAGAGGGGATTTTGATGCGATTAAAACACCAATTGGCTACCTTCCAAAATATGAGGATTTGAAAAATCTTTTCAAGTTGGAATTAAATAAAACTTATTCTCAAGAGGACTATATCGAACAATTCACGCTGAGAATTAATTTTTTACTTGATAAATTAAATCGCATGGAAGAAATGTATAATGCAGAAAAGAAAATTCCAAAGTTTTTTTGGGACATTCTTACTAAGCAGAGATCTGGACTAATAGAATTGCAGAAAAAATTTGGAAAAGAACAAATTTCCGCTTCAGAATTAGCACAAATTTAAATTTCGAGGTTATATTAAGAGTTTTAACCCGTGTTTTACCTTATAGGTTTTGTTTATCCTGTCAACTTCAATAAATCTTTTTATTTCAAGATTATTTAATAAATCCCTCATTTCAACAGGATTCTTTTCTAGCTTTTCTTGCAATCCTTCTATGTTAGTTTCGTATGAACGGAGCACTGTGAGGAGTGAAGAGTAATGATCGTATATCTGATTCACAAGAAATTTTAATGCCTCATTTAGATTCTCTCCTGTCCTAGCGCTCGTTGGAAATATCACTGCATCGTCACGCAAGTAATTTTGAGTCCTCACTACATGTGCATGTCGCGCTCCTGCTACATCTTGTTTATTTGCTAAATAGACTATTGGTACATCGGGTCCGAGAGCTTTTCTAAGAGAGTTTAGAATGATAATGGCATCTTCGTCTTTCTCTGGATGAACTGCATCGAATATGAAAATTAGACCATCAGCTCCTCGCACAACCACATCTCTCATAACATTAAATCTTAATAATCCAGGAGTTCCAAATAAAAAAACATCAAACCCATTTAATTTAACGCTGCCTAAATCCATTCCAACTGTATAATATTTGTTATCTCTGGCTTTTGCCTCTACATTCATAGCTTTTTCGTCAAAATACTTAATAAAACTTGACTTACCGCTCTGTGTTGGGCCCGAAACTGTTATTTTCATAATGAAATGCTCGTTTTTTGAATCCAATTATTCCCAGTATAGCTTTCGTTGGACTCTTATTTCAATAGATGTTTATTATTTGATTATTAACTTAAATGAGTTTTTAATTGGGATTAATATATAGATAATATGAATCTTAACTTATGTATAAAATCACTTTGTTCTCTCTATCGTTTTAAATAATGTAAAAGACAACCCAAAATTGTAGTTAATTGTCATTTAAGTAATAAAATTAAGTATTTAAATATGTTTTTATCTCAACTTTACCGCTTTTTCACGAATCTATAAGGAATGATGTTGAACGCTAGTCCCAAGAAGAATGAGAATTTAAGGAAAATTAATGTTCATCACTTTAAGGCTGAAATTCTTCTGCTCTTTTTACTTTTCTCTTGCTAAAGCTTATAATTTGAGCAATCATTTTCGACTTTTCGACAGAGGTATTGGAATCTGCAGGTTCATTAATATATCCTTTGGTTAAAGCAAGATTATAAATCTTCTCTCCAGCTTCAGTACGGATTAAAGTTGTTGTTAATCCTTGCTTAGAAGCTATACCACCAAAAGAAATATCTGCGTAGTAATTCGTAAAGTTTTCACATACTCTACAAGCAGTCCTCATAATATCCTGTAGCTCTGAAAATTCTATAATTAACGGTGTCTCTCTCTCTTTAAGTTTTACGATTAAATTTTCCTTTATATTCATTTTTTCAATATTATTAAAAGAGAAATTAAATCTTTCTTCAATTCTCGCCCTCGCTGCGTCGTTAAATTTAAAATTCTCGAAACAAAATAAACCCAAAGTGTATTCGACTACATGAGCAGGAATTATTTTTAATTCTTGCATTTTTCTTATGGAATGAATTTGGCAAGGAACACCAACAACCGCTATTTTCATCTTATCAGAACTAACTACTTTTTTTAATTCTGTAATAGTTGGAACGAATGTGTTATATTTTCCTAACTCTGAAACAGGACCTTCTACGTTATAGTTAGTTCCTATAGCGTCTATGATATCTTGCTTATTTTTCGCAAAGAAGGGCATCCTCTGAAAGGGACCTACTTTTTTGGATACTATCGCTGCGTCAATTAAATGATTTTCCAATAGAGCAATCAATATTGCCGTAACAACCCCCCCATCTGTAGCAAACTGTTGTATCTGAGGATCACTCGCTTGAGCCGCGACTATTTTAGACCAATTACCTATTGGGGGTTTGAAATTAAATCTATCGTTTAGTTCTTTGTCTAATTCGTGAATTTCGGGACAAATTAAATAACAAATGCCACAATGAAGGCAATTTTCTTCATTTGAATAATAAGGTAAGCCCGTTGATGAGATATCAATGGCTCCTATTTCAGCAGCCGAACAAAAACTAACACATCCTCCACATTCTCCGCAAATACCTTTTTCATGAACTTCTTCAATAAGATCTACAAAGGATTTAGGTTTAACTTCTTCTTCGGTCATAGTTCTTAACTCTTATTTCACTTTTGTATTAAAATTATATTTTATTGGAGTCAAGTCCATAATTAAAACATCTTAATACTATTAATAAGAATAACGTCATCTATTTTAAGATTAATCTTCTAAATTAATTAAATCAATAGAAAATATAAAAATTCTTCGTGTTCTTCTTCATTTTTTTTGAGGATTTTGATTTTTTCCGCATTTTTTTAGTAAATATCATAATAATTCCTCACTTTTTTATTTTTTTAATAATAATTTTATAAATAATAATCGGTTCTAATAATATTATTGAACAATTCATTTGAAAAATTCCAAAAAAGCAACAAAAATAGATTGAAAAAGGAATTTAAAATCTTCATTATAAATAAAAAAATAAAAATTTCAAGATATAAGTTCGATAGCTATTTAGTTTATAATCCTTAAAAAAAACTTAAATCGCTTACGGTGAAAAGATTTGGACGGAAATTTAAAAAGTGTTATGGTTATAGGAGCGGGTATAGCTGGGATTCAAGCTTCACTAGATTTAGCTGAAAGAGGTATAAAAGTAGAACTAATCGAGAAAAAAGCGTGTATTGGAGGAAGAATGGCCCAGCTTGATAAAACATTCCCTACGAACGATTGTTCGATATGCATTTTAGCACCAAAACTTGCGGAATGTTCTCGACACCCTAATATTACGCTGCGCACACTATCTGAAGTTCAGAATGTTGAGGGGACTGCTGGTAATTTCATGGTTAAAATCTTAACACATGCACGGTATGTGAAAGAAGACGCTTGTATTAATTGTGGGTTATGCGTAGAAAAATGCCCTATGAGAGTAGACGACGAGTTTGATATGCATTTGAGAAAGCGAAGAGCGATATTTATTGATTATGTTCAGGGAGTTCCCGCGATCATGTCAATTGACAAAGAAAAATGCTTATGGTTTACGAAATCAGCTTGTAGATTATGTGAAAAAGCATGTGAGAGAGAAGCGATAGATTTCGAACAGGAAGATAAGGAAATTGAACTTAATGTGGCATCAATCATAGCTGCTATAGGATACGATGTATTTAATCCTAAATCAATTGTTTCCTTAGGATATGAACGATTTCCCAATGTTGTAACATCGTTAGAGTTTGAGCGATTAATTTGTGCTTCTGGTCCTTTAGGTGGGCATTTAATAAGACCTTTCGATAAAAAAGAACCAAAAAAACTTGCGTTTATTAACTGCGTAGGTTCAAGGGACATAAAAAATAATCCTTATTGCTCATCATGTTGTTGTATGTATACAACCAAAGAAGCTATGATCGCCTACGAACATGATAATGAAATTCAAACTTCGATTTTCTATATTGATCTAAGAGCCGGCGGAAAAGGATTTCGCAAGTACATTCAAAGGGGTAATGAAGATTACGCAATCGATTATGTTAAAGGAAAGGTAGCTAAAATTTTACAAGACGAACAGAAAAATCCTATTGTGGTATATGAAGATATGGACACATTTGAAGTGAAAGAGCTTCAATTTGACTTAGTAATTTTAGCAACGAGTATGATTCCAAGTAAAGACGCAGTGAAATTGTCCGAAATATTAGGAATTAAACTTGATGAATTTAATTTTTTCAAGGGGATGACTTACCATCCCCAAAAATCATCCAAAGAAGGAATTTTTCTTTGTGGGGCCTGTAGGGAACCGATGGATATACCAAATTCGGTAGTAGACGCAAGTGGAGCAGCAGCTAAAGCAGCTGAAATAGTAATGAGGGTGTAAAAAAAATGACAGACGAAGATATAAGAATTGGAGTGTTTGTATGTCATTGCGGGACTAATATCGGTGGTGTGTTAGATGTTCCATCTTTAGCGGAATACGCTAAAACATTACCACATGTAACCTATTCAGCTGATAACCTATATACATGTTCCGAAGTAGGATTAACTGAAATTAAAGAAAATATAGAAGAACATAAGCTAAATCGCGTTATCGTAGCCTCATGTTCTCCTAGAACTCATGAACCTTTATTTAGAGCTATATGCCAAGAAGCGGGTTTAAATCCTTACTTATTTGAAATGGTTAATATTCGAGATCAAGACTCTTGGGTTCATATGAAAGAACCAGAAAAAGGAACCTATAAAGCCATGGATCTTATTAGAATGAGCGTTCACAAAGCAGCTTTATTAGAACCACTAGAAAGAATAAAAGTGTCGGTTATTCCTTCAGCTATTGTAATAGGCGGTGGAATTGCGGGATTAACAGCAACTCTAAACCTGGGAAACCAAGGATTTGAAGTTTCATTAATTGAAAAGGAAAATGAATTAGGGGGGCTCCTTAGATCTCTTCATAAAGTATATCCAAGTAATGAGGAAGCTTCAAAGTTATTAGAGTCTATTGATTTAATCGAATCTCACAAAAAAATTAAAGTGTACAAATCCTCAGTGATTGAAAAAGTTGATGGTTTCATCGGAAATTATAAAGTTTCTGTTAAACAAATCAAAAAAATAATTGAAATAGACGCTGGGGTAATTATTATAGCAACTGGAGCAATTCCCCTATCTCCAGACGGTTACTATGGATACAATAAAAAAAACATTATTAGCCAAATGGACTTGGAGAATGTATTGAAAAATGATCAAATTAGTGCTAATAATGTTACAATGATATTGTGTGTTGGTTGTCGAAATGAAGAAAGAAAATATTGCTCCAATATTTGTTGCATGACTGCAATGAAAAACGCGATGCTAATTTTGGAAAAAAATTCTAACGCTCATATAACCATATTATTCCAAGATATCCAAGCCTCTGGAACAACCTACGAAAGTTATTACAGAAAAGCTAGAGAAATGGGTATCTTATTCATAAAATATTCACCAGAAAAACCTCCAGTTATTAAAAAAGGTGTAGTAAAAGTATATAGTGATTTATTAAACCAAGAAATAGAAATACCGCAAGATCTTGTAGTTTTATCGACTCCCCTTATCGCAAATGAAGATTCGGATAAGTTAGCAAAGATGCTGAAAGTTCCATTAGAAGAAAACAATTTCTTCTTAGAGGCTCATGTGAAACTACGACCTGTAGATTTTGCTACTGATGGTATTTTCGTATGTGGATCTGCGCACTGGCCAGCCGATGTTGCCGAAAGTACTAGTCAAGCTAACGCAGCGGCCTCGCGAGCCTCTAGAATTTTATGGAAAGACACTTTAGAAGTAGAAGGTTCAACCGCGGAAGTTATAGAGGAACTTTGTATTGGATGTGAAGCTTGTATAAGAATATGTCCTTATAAGGCTATTACAAAAGATGAAGAAACAGACACTGCAATAGTTAATAGAGTAGTTTGCAAAGGATGTGGATTGTGTGGAGCAAGTTGTCCTAAAAAGGCAATAATAATTCATCACTTTACAGGTGACCAAATACGAGCAGAAATTCTCGCTTACGGAGGAGAAGTCTAAATGTCATTTGAACCAAAGATTTTAGGATTTTTATGTAATTGGTGTTCCTATGCAGGTGCAGATCTCGCCGGTGTCAGCCGAATTCAATATCCAACTAATATTAGAGTTATTCGTGTAATGTGTTCAGGTCGAGTTGATCCTTCATTCGTCGCAGATGCTTTCATCAATGGAATTGATGGGGTTTTAGTTTTAGGGTGCCACTTAGGTGATTGTCATTATTTAACCGGAAATTATGAAGCTGAAATTAAAATGAAAGCTTTAAGTAAATTATTAGCCTTAATCGATTTTTCTAACAGAATGCGTCTTGATTGGGTTTCTGCCTCAGAAGGAAATAAATTCGCCCAAATCGTATCGGAATTCACTAATCACATACAAAAATTAGGACCGTCCCCATTAAAAGAAAAACAAAAAAAGCCTGAATTTTTTGATAGTCTGCAAGCTGTAAAGAATGTTTTAGATGATTCAAGACTAAGGGGGCTAATTGCTAGGCAAAGAGAATTAGTTACTGATGAAAATGTTTATGGTGAACAAATTTCAGCTGAGAGATTTGATATTTTAATTAATGATGTCATTAGAAATGAATTCATTCGTCATAAAATCATAATAAAAATAAAAGAGAAGGGTAAATCTGTTCCTACTATAGCAAATGAAATTAATATTAAAGCGAGCGAAGTGTTAGAGCATATAGTTGTTCTAAGGGCAAGAGGTTTAGTCGATGTTGCTGAAATTAATGAGGAAATACCTACATTTATATCAATTATGGGGGGATAAAAATGGAGAAAGTGGGCTCGGTTTTAGTTATTGGAGGCGGAATAGCAGGTATACAAGCTTCGATGGATTTAGGTGACTCTGGTTATAAAGTTTATTTGGCAGAATCAACAATGAGCATTGGAGGTGTGATGTCTCAGTTAGATAAAACCTTTCCAACTAATGATTGTGCCATTTGTATCCTCGCGCCAAAATTAGTAGCCGCAGGACGACATGAAAATATAAATCTTTTAATTAATACCACTCTCGAAAAAATTTCAGGAAAACCAGGTAACTTTAAAGTTGATTTAAAGCAACAATCGTTATTTCTAGATCAAGAAACATGTACTGGATGCGGTGTATGTTCTCAAGAATGTCCCGTAGAAGCAATTGATTTCTTTAATGAGGGCCTTTCAAAAAGAGCTGCAATTTCCGTTAAGTTTCCTCAAGCCGTTCCTTTAGTGTTTTCTATTAATCAAGATATATGTATAGGGTGTGGATTTTGTAAGGGCGTGTGTAAAGCTAAAGCAATCGATTACACTCTTAAAGATAAAAAAACTACGCTTAATGTAGGAGCTGTGGTCCTAGCACCTGGATTTGATGAGTATGATCCAGAACCTACGCATCATTATGGCTTTGGAAAATATCCTAATGTGGTCACCAGTATTCAGTTTGAACGTATATTGAGTGCAAGCGGTCCACATTCTGGTCTTATTCTTAGACCATCAGATGGGATAATTCCAAAAAAAATTGCATTCTTGCAATGTGTAGGTTCAAGAGATAAAAATCATGGTGGAGAATATTGTTCTTCTGTTTGTTGTATGTATACTGCTAAGGAAGCAGTAATTGCAAAAGAACATATGCCAATTGTTCAACCTACCATATTCTCAATGGATGTAAGAGCTTGTGGGAAAGATTTTGATAAGTATATAGATCGCGCTCAAGAAGAATATGGAGTAAAATATATCCGAAGTAGAATTTCAACAGTGAAAGAGATTCCAGAATCGAACGACTTAATCCTTAGTTATGAGTCTGAAGATGGGAACATAATCAATGATGTTTTTAACTTAGTAGTTTTAGCAGTAGGAGCGATGCCTAATCGTAGCACTCAAGAACTGGCTAAAACATTAAAAATCGATTTAAACGAAGAACTTTTTTGTAAAACAAAACCATTCTCTCCAGTTGAGACCTCTCGAGAAGGAATTTATGTTTGTGGGATGTTTTCGGAGCCAAAGGATATTCCAGAAACTGTGGTTGAAGCGAGTGCTGCCGCTGGAGCTGTTAATATTTTATTATCTGAGGTTAGAAATACTTTAATTACAGAAAAAAAGCTTCCGAGAGAAATTGATATTATTGGAGAACCTCCTCGAATTGGAGTTTTTGTGTGTCATTGTGGAATTAATATTGCGGGTGTTGTTGATGTTGCTGATGTTGTTGACTATGCAAGTAAACTACCAGATGTAACCTATGCTGAAAGAAATTTATACACTTGCTCAGCTGACACCCAAACAAATATAAAAGAAAAAATTAAGGAATATAACTTAAATCGGGTGATTGTCGCTTCGTGCACACCTAGGACACACGAACCTTTATTCCAAGCAACTATTAGGGAAGCGGGTTTGAATAAGTACCTCTTTGATTTAGCTAACATTCGAGATCAATGCTCATGGGTACACATGCATGAACCAAAAGAAGCTACAGAAAAAGCTAAAGACTTAGTCAGGATGGCAATCGCCAAAGCTCGTAATTTAATACCATTACAAGAACAACAGGTACCCGTAATACATAAAGGGATGGTAATTGGTGGCGGTGTTGCAGGAATGACGGCAGCTCTTAATTTAGCAAATCAAGGATTTGAAGTATTTCTCGTAGAAAAAACCGATGTGCTAGGTGGTTTTTCTAAAAATGTTCATCAAACTATTGAAAATTACGATGTTCAGGAACATATTTCGAATTTGATTAAAAAAATTAATGAACATAAACTCATTAATGTATTTCTTAATAGTAAAATCAATTCAATAGGTGGATATGTCTGTAATTTCACAACTAATATAGAATTTGGTAAAGATAAACAAACAAAGGAATTTCAGCATGGTATCATAATTGTCGCTACGGGTGCTCATGAGTACCAACCAAGAGAAGGAGAATTTCTTTTTGGGAAAAATAATAAAGTAATTTTACAATCAGAATTAGAAAATATTCTTTATTCGAATCCAGAAAAAATCGAAGGATCAAACACAATTGTAATGATTCAGTGCGTTGGTTCTAGAAACGAAGAACATCCCTATTGTAGCAGGATGTGTTGTGCTGAAGCTATTAAAAACGCAATAAAAGCGAAACAAATTAATCCAAAATTGAATATTGTAGTCCTTTATAGAGACATTAGGACGTATGGGTTCAAAGAAAAGTACTACAACTTAGCAAGGGAAAAAGGAATTGTTTTCATCCGATTTGATCATGAAAAACCTCCGGAAATTAATCAAGAAGGAGACAATTTAAGCATAAATATAGAAACCCTAAGATTAGGGAGTATTTCTATTAATACGGATTTAATCGCATTAAGCGCTGGTATAGTATCTGATGGAGAAGAAAATGAAAAATTAGCGAAAATGTTGAAAGTACCTACAAATAGTGACAACTTCTTTTTAGAGGCTCATGTGAAGCTACGACCTTCAGATTTCGCAACTGATGGCATATTCTTATGTGGTACTGCTCGTGGAACCGCTACTATCAGCGAAAGCATCGCACAAGCATTATCAGCAGCTTCGAGGGCGACTACAATTTTATCTAAGGATATCCTTGTGACAGAAGGTGTTATTTCAAAAGTTAATCCCGCATTATGCATAGGTTGTAACCGATGTGCTGAAGTTTGTAATTACGGTGCTGTTGGAGTAAAATATGAAGAAGGTAAAATGATCTCTGAAGTAAACCCTTTGTTGTGTAAGGGATGTGGAGATTGCGCCGCCGAGTGCCCTGCTGAAGCAATAACAATGAGCCATTTTGGAAATTTGCAGATTGAACCAATGATAGCTGAAGCAGCACGCGTTGAATTCGGAAACGGACGCCCAAGAATCATAGCATTTTTATGTAATTGGTGTAGCTATGCTGGAGCAGATTTAGCTGGAGTAAGCCGATACCAGTACCCTCCAAATGTAAGAACAATAAGAGTGATGTGTTCTGGAGGATTATCAAAGAGCCTTATCTTACAAGCATTTTTAGAGGGTGCGGATGGAGTTTTCGTAGGAGGGTGTCATATCGGAGATTGTCATTATATTGCGGGAAATCAAGATACCTTAAGAAGAACAAATGAAATTGAATCAGAACTAGAATCCATTGGCATCAATCCAGCAAGATTTTTACGGAAATGGATTTCTGCGAGTGAAGGTAAAATTTTTTCAGATACCATGATAGAATTCGTCGAAAGAATAAAAAAATTAGGAACAATTGAAAACGAATATAAAAGTAAGTCAATTGAAGTATCGAATTAAATATTTATAAAAAAAAAGGAGTTTAATAAGTATGATTATTACGCAACAAAAAAATATTGAAGAAATATACGATATGGTAAAACCGTATTCAAAAATATTAGTAGCCGGTTGTGACGGTTGCTGTCAACCTCCTCGCTCTATCAACGAGGCAAAAGTATTAGCGCAGATGTTAGAATTAAAAGCGAGGAGCGAGGGGAAGGAACTAACATGGAAAGCTATAACGGTGCTTAGACAATGTGACGATCGAATCGCAGCAACAACCGTTCGACCGTTTGTTGAGCACTATGATGCAATCGTTTCTCTATCTTGTGGTTTGGGGGTTGTTATGATGAATAGAATATTCGATAGTATTCTAACATATCCAGCTCAAGATAGTATGTTTGGAGGAGCAGAAAATAACGCTGAAAATAATTTTGTTGAATACTGTGAAACTTGTGGGGAGTGTCTTTTAGGGGTTACTGGTGGAGTTTGTCCTATGGCAGGTTGTGCTAAAAACTTGAGTAATGGACCTTGTGGAGGCACTGTTAACGGTAAATGCGAAGTTGGTGGATATATACACGAGTGTGCGTGGATAAAGATCTATGAACGTCTTAGGAAATTCAATAGACTTGATCTCTTTAACAAATATCGTCCGCCAAGAAATTATAGATTATGGAGTAGCCCTAGATTCATAGAGATAAATAAAACGTTCACAAACGAAGAAATAGAACCACAAAAGGAGGAGAATTAAAAAATGGCAAAAAGACCAGCATATAGTAATTTAGTAAAAACTATGAAAGAAGGTAAATTTTTATTCACTGGTGAATTAGAGCCAAAGAAGATGGTTGATTTGTCCTCTATTCTACATTCCGCAGAGGAAATGAAGAAAACAGGAAAGATTACTGCGGCTAATGTTACTGATGGACCACAAGGAGACGCTTACACTTGCTCTTTGGTACCTTGCCATTTAGTTCAAGAGAAAGTAGGGCTAGAAACCATTTGGCAGATGACCGTTAGAGATAGGAATAGAATTGCTTTATTTGGTGATATTTTAGGAGGTTCGATTCTTGGATTAAAAAACCTTCTAGCATTAACAGGAGATCATTCAGCGTTAGGAGATAATAAAAATGCGAGAGCTGTATATGACTTAGACTCTACACAGTTAATCGATCTCGTTTCTAAAATGGTTGATGATGGTACTGATTTAGAAGGAAATGAAATTGAAGGTGGAAAAGTAGAAATGAATGTGGGATGCGCCGCCAATCCAAATTCAAATCCTAGAGAACCTGAAATCCTAAAAGTAGGAAGAAAAGTAGAAGTTGGTGCTGATTTCATTCAAACTCAAACATCATTTGATATTGATGATGCTAAAGAGTTCCTGAAAGAATTAGAAAAATTTAATGTTCCTGTATTACTCGGATTATTTCCTATAAAAAATTACGGAATTGCTTGGTATTTTAATGAGTATATTCCTGGCGTTTCGGTTCCAAAGGATATCTTGAGCGCTTTAAAAAGTGTAAAAAAAGAATACAAAGAGGATAAAAATAAGCGGAACGATGCTATCGATAAGATTAATATCGAATTTTTCGAACCATTTATCAAGGAAATTCAGAAAACTACTAAAGCTGCGGGCATTCATTGCATGGCTGTGCACTACGAAAGACTTTTTGAGCCCTTATTAAAAAATTTTTAGCTAAAATTGTAATGAAAAAAAAATAATTTAAAGAAATTTTTTTTACTTAATTTGAATAAATTGGAAGGGTGTGATAAAAATATGAAAAATTTGGATGAGAAAGATAAACAAATTCTAGAAATGTTAATCGAGGATTCAAGAAGACCTTATCGTGAAATAGGAGTAGAAATAGGAATAAGTGAATCCACAGTGAGAAAAAGAGTTATTAAACTTCAAGATGAAAATGTAATAGAGAAGTTTACAATTAAAGTATGTAGAGAGGACGAGCACTGTATTATAGCATTTATCACATTAATCCCGAGAAACCAATCCGAATTAAAGGAATTATTACGAGAGGCACAAATTCTTCCTCAATGTGAAGAAGTTTATTTCCTAGCCGGAGAATGTGGCATTCTTGTTAAGGTAAATGTTCCAGAAATAAATGAACTCGATGCGGTTATCGAAAGTTTTAGAGGTAGAAGTGATGTTAAAGGAGTTGAACGAGTTTGCGTGGTACTTAAGCCAATTAAGACAACTTCCCAAAATGAAACGGTTCCCGTATAAAAATTTTTTTAATTAATTTCTTTATTAATTCTTTTTGAAACTTTTCAATTTTGGAATAAACATCCCCGTTTTCTTTTTATATTCAATATATTCTTCACCGTATCTGAGTTTGAGATCTTTTTCCTCATAAACACAAAACAAATAAAAAATCGGTATCCATATTAGAGAAAAGACACAAAGAAAAGGAGAATTAAGTAAAAAAGAGAAAATTCACCATACACCGAGTTCCCCTATCGCTTGAGGATGTCTGATCTTTGTGTATATACCACCATAAAGAGAGTGGTTTCTTGATGGTTTAATAGTTTCTTCTCCCGCATCATGAACGCCTTTAAACATAAAAATAAAACTTGGTACAGCAATTATGATCGCAATTAAAAATGAGACCCAATAATCCCAAGGAAAGAATCTAGGAAAAAATAATAGAAGAGGATAACAAAAATAGACGAATTGTGTAATTATAATAATGCCCATGAG
>JAGXOB010000110.1 GCA_019894735.1 Promethearchaeota archaeon
GTTCAATTGGAGCTTCAAATGTAGGGTTATCAAGCCAAAGAACATTTGTGTGTGAAACCGTCTCAGAAGGTTTAATTATTAACTCTTCTTCTCTAAAAGTATTATTGGGCGGTAAAAAAATAGGTAGCATCATCAAAAAGACGAGTGGTATTATTAAATAAAAGCTATGTATTTTCTTCATTTTAAATCCATTTTTCTAATTTTAATATTATAGGTATAAATAATACTATACATACTTATATTTTTTAATACTTTAAAAATTAAATTTCAATATTTATCTATTTTTCTCTTATAAATAAATAGATGGCAGTTTAAAAAAAAAAATATAAAAAAAGGTTTCTTATTTCTAAACTGGTTTTTCTTTTTACGGTTCTGGTAACTTGAGCTTTACAATCTTTTCACTAGTGGGAGCACCTTTCAATAATTTGGATGTTTTATTTAGTTCCTCTTGATAGCCCTTATTAAACGCTCCTTTACGCTCAAAAATTTTGACTTCTGGATTCTTTGTGTTTGTTAAAGTTTTTCCATATTTCTTGACTTTTCTCACGGGAACTGGATATCTCCAGACTTTTATATACATAATTAGTAATGCACCAAGAACAGTTGCGCCTATTGCAGCTAAAATGAAAAGTAATAATGCAAACCATGGATCATTGACAGGATCTGGAAATGTTTCGCTAAATGATATTAGTAGTACTACTTCGTCGATAGAGATTGTTATGTCTCGATCTAAACTAAATTCATCTGCGATAAAGACTTGAATAGATACACTTATGTTGATCTCCACATTAAGTAAAGAAGTTATATTAAAGCCCCCCAATTTAGCATCTTGGAAATCTGTTGGTGCTGAACTTAATTTTAACGTTTCTGAATGCTGTCTACCGTTGATAAAAATGCGAACTTCTGAGTTTGGGGAGAGCGAGGTAGGCCAGGGTTGATCGATCATGTATCTAAAACTAATATTACCGTCTTTAATTTTAACATTAGTCCCGGTTATTTGATCTCCAATTTGATTAAACGATACAGCTGAAGATTTGTCCATTATTTTTTCATAAGTAAAAGTTAATTCACAAGATTTTATTAGTAGCGAATACCATACATCTAACTCATATCCATCGTAATTATCTTCACTATCAACTTCGATCCCAAGAGTAATTGTAAAATTATGGTTGTCATGCCTTAAAACTTGAGTCAATGCAAATATTAAGAGATCTTCATCTATGTTTGTCATATTAGTGTCACTCATATAATTCCTCGTTGAGGAATCGTAAGCTCGTCGTGTTGCATAACCTTGTCCTAAATGAAGAGTTTTATTGTACGCTATTTCGTAGGATTCTACGTTATTTAAATCAGATATTTCAACGTAAAACCGAGTAAAATCGAATAAAGAAGCGTATCCACCTATGTCAAATGGAGGATGATCGGTTGGAGTTTCGATATCCATATCAGCACTACCATTGACAACCGCATTTATCGATGCTGATGTGATTACATAATCAGACATATCAACGGGAAGGGTCAAATTTCTCTTCCACAACGCTGCCGCTAGATTAGCTGTTTGGTCACCAGAATTCGGAAAGGGTCCTCCAGCATCTTCATCGTATACATGCGAAACATTACATCCAAATTCATTAATTTCATGAGTCAATGGTAATGGTCTTATAGAATGATTGAATAGTGTCCAATCATCGCTCGTAGGTGTTCCAGAAACTTCTGAAAAAGTTCTGACATCGCCATTTATTTGGTAGTCTGCTTGACCAGAACTAATAGAGGGGCTGAGATCAGTACTATCTCCTTCTATGTTTGAAACCCAAGGAGCTCCTGCATCATTGAAATCTGAGTTAGTGAGCCATTCCTGATTATCATGATGTTCAACTGCTGAAATTTGAATGAACTCGGTACTTTTAGCATCATTCATTGCGAAATTATTGAAGATTAATCCCATTGTTAAAGGAATAGAAATAATTATTAAAGACACTATAATTCTCTTAAATTTTAACTTAGAGATCATAATTATTTCCCCCCTCCTCCAGTTTTTGCTATTTTATCAGGTGTATTAGGTTCAGCTTTGGCTACATTTTTAAATTTTACTTTAGATTCTGTAGGTTTGCCCTTTAAGTGTTTTGTAGTTTTGTTCAATTCTTTGTTATATGAATCTTTAAAACCTTTTTCACGGTTTGTGATTTCTGTTGATGGATTTTGAGTGCTTCTTAATGTGCTTCTATATTTTCTAACTTTTCTCACAGCTTTAGGAAACCTTAGTAATTTGTAATACGCAATAAAATAACCACCAATACAAATTCCTGCAATAATAGCAATAGTTAGTAATACTCTAAATATTAACGGCTCTGGATTACCACCGGGGTCTATTATGGTCTCAGTATATGAGATTTCAAGATAAACATCATCAATTGAGAAAGAATAAATGTCGGCTAACCCAAATTCATCTGCCAGGAAAAGTTGTAAACTAATATTTAAAGTTTCATAGGGAAAGGTGATATCTATTAAATTAAATCCTTCACTTTTAGCTTCTTGAAAAGTTATATCTGCTGTGGTTAATTTAATTGTCTCCGAATGTCGTTTATCGTTAATAAGAATTCTTATTTCAGAATTTGACGAAAGATTACCCGACCATAATTCACTGACTTTATACTTGAACTTCAGATTTGACTCAGTAACCTTTACATTCGACCCATTTATTTCTGGAGCTTGTTGGTTCCAAGAAATAGAAGACAGTTGATCAATTTTTTTTTCGTAACAAAAGGTTAAGTTAACAGATTTAATAAGCAGTGAATAAAAAGTATCTCGATCAGCGGCGTTATAATTATCTTCGCAGTAAATATCAATACCTAAAGTAATTCCAAAGTTATTGGAATCTGCTTCAAGCGCTTTGGTTAAATAAAAAATCAATGTTGGTTCATCTATTACTGTCATAAGAGTATCATTTAAGTAATCAATAACGCCTACAGTTTGACGATATTGATCGCCAATTCCCAAATCCACAGTCTGGAAATAAGCTACTTCGTAAAGGTTAATATAGTCTAAATTTGAAAATTTAATGTAAAAACGAGCGTAATCGTAATAAGTTGCAAAATAACCAGCACCATCGTAACTTAAATCATCAGTTGGAGTTTCAAGATTAGTATCCCCACTTCCATTTACTATTGCTGATAGTGAAGCTGAAGTTATTATATTATCTGTCATATCTACTGGCATTGTAATATTTCTCCTCCAATGTACACTCGGACGATTTCGAGATTGGTCAAATGTCTCTTGAAATTCGTGCGACGCTTCACATCCATTTTCATTTATCTCATGGGTTCCATCTGGTAATATAAAGTACGTATTGTTAAATTCATCCCAATCTTTAGTTAACGGTGTATCGGTTATGTTCGAAAAGTTGTCATTTCCTCCCAAAACCTCATAGTTAGCAAATCCCAGGCTTGTGGAAGCATTGATATCTGTTAGATCTCCATTACGAGTTGAAAACCAAGTTGGTTCTATTGGATCTTCAAAAGTTGGATTTAAAAGCCATGGTTCGTCCAAGTGTTCTATCGTTTCTGAAGGCTTTATCGTTAAATTTTGTTCTTTTATTAGATGATTAGAAGGTGTAATAACTGGAAAAACAATAAAAGTAAAAATCATCACGATGAGAATATAGAGTAGATACTTTTTCTTATTTGTAAGCCTCAATCCCATATTTTATCACATACTAAAATTTTAGAATATCTTAGATATAATTAAAACTAGCTAGACTTATAATTATTGATGATATAAAAACTAAATTTTAGAATATTCTTTTTTTTTATTATCTTTATTGATTAAATTTATTTAAATGGATTACTTAAGACTTAATTATATATATTTCAATTTAATTATTTAAGTTATAAAAAGATCGAGAGAAACCAATATGATTCAAGGAATATTAACATTTCAGTTTAAACTTAATCAGAATGAAACCACGGGTGAGATTAATCCAGAATTTAGTCCTATCCAACTTGTATTTGCAAACAACAAATTCGATGAAAATGATTTTGCCGGTTTAATTTTGGAAAACGATATATTTGGAAACTTTTACCAGCACACCGTTGGAATTTTTAGTGTAAAATATGGCTTTAATAATTTTTACACGGGGCGCTTAAAAGAAACTCCTTATCAAGTATATTCATATTTCAAGCAGTTAACCGATGGAACTCAATATCTTACTATATCTTTGTTTGAATTAGACGATGAGATTGAATTGTTTGAAGATTTAATCAAAGACATGGCAAGCAGATTAGATACGATTTTTGATAAATTAACTAAAGCTGTAAATACTAGACAATTAGATTTAATCTCTAACGTAAATATCCGCCTAAAGAACGAATTAAAGTATACAATATTTCAAGTTGAACGGCTAAGTAAACTAGATAAACTTCAGAAAGTGTCTTTAATCTATAACAGTAATGAGAGGTTAAAAATATTAGAAATCTTAAGAGAACGCCCAGCATCTAAAAGCGAAATTAAAAGTATCGTCGAACAAATGAAACCTACTGCCAATATTGATATATTATTAAGGCCCTTTTTGGAATTAAATTTGATAAGGCGTGATTGGATAAAAGGCGAAAAAGATAGAAAAACGGGAGTTATATCTAATCAAGGTGAATATATCTTTTTAGTTAAGGATATAATTTTCGCGCGCGCTCCTAACGAAAATCTATTAAAACATTTCAAGGAAACGAATAATGATCTTTTGCCTTTGTTCAAACAAAAATCTATAGATTTCTTTACAGAATATGATCCATACGCCGAACCCATTGAAAATACACAAAAACTGGCTTCGATATTATTAAATCCCGATGTTTATGACTTTTTCGTTCTCATGCGCTCTAATCATTATCCACTTGATAAAATTCCAAAAATCTTTTCAGAATTCGCCGTTACAGAGATATTGCTTGACAATTTAAAGAAATTAAATGTTATTACTGAGATAAAGGACGAAAACAAAAGAAGCTGGATATGTTTATTGACAGATATTAAACCTTTAACGATTTTTCCGGAGTATTTATTGCCAAAAATTAGAGAAGCGTTTAGAAAAGAAGGGGAAGAAGTAGAAGGCAAAATCACATATGAAATCGCTAAAAAAGCGCTAAATTTATTGGAAATATCTTATCCCGAAAAAGTTATTTTTTAAATCCGCAAATAAATAAAAAGAGATGAAAAGATAAATGTATTTATTTAAAGAAAAGGATGAAGTAGAAATTCCTTATACGTGCAAATTGTGTTTAAAAGAAATTCCTTTCAAAATATCAAAAAAAGAATACCAGGATGCTAATAAATTTCCGATTACTAAGCAATTAACTCACGGAGATCCTGCCCATAAACTCATTGTTCATTTTAATCAATACTTAGAAGTCGAAAATTTCGAAGTAGAAGAAATACTTGAAAAGGAAACAATTTCGTTTTCAAAAGAGCTAACAAAGCAAGTTTTAAGCGAAATAGATCTTACTGACGAAGAAATTGAGCTTTACTTCCGAATAACTGGTCGTGAAGCCGTAAGTGTCGGCGAAATGGCTATTTTAACAGGAAATTCTAAAGCAACGGTTCAAAAAATTGCTGATAAGTTTGTTAGAAAGGGATTATTTAAAGAAATTGTTGGAGCAAGACCTCATTATGCCGCTTTACCTCCATATGCAGCTTTAGTTAGTCAACTACAAAAATTTCATAAATATATTTCTGATATTAAATCTAGCATACCTATTCAGCTACAAAAAACATTTGCTCAGTTAGAATCCCAATCGGGAAAGGTTGAAGTTAAACCAAAAGCTGTTCCTACAGAGTTGATGAAAGAATTAAAGGATAATATGCTTACACAAATTCGTTCTCAAAAGAAGGAATTTGACGATACTCTTGCAGTAATGGATCAAATACGAGGGATTACCGACGATATTTCGAATCTCGAAGGGTATACTGATTCAGTTATGGGAACTCAGATGGGAGATCTTAAGAAACAATTTGAAAATATTAACACTAAGACATCCCAGATTATTAAGGGTCAGGTTAACGACTTAAAAACTGAATTCGATACTATTAAATCAACTGTATCCTCAAATTTGCAGAAATTGCGTTTAGGGGTAATCTCGCAAACCGTAGATCAAGTGATTGACAAAGTAATTAACGCTAAATTAAAAGATATATCCGATAATGTCAACGTACAATTAAGCGTAAGTCAAGTTGCATTTTCTGAGGAACTAAAAAAAGTGACTCAAGGCGTCGATTCTGAATTAATATCAAAGCTAAAAGAATCTTTAAAGAGCACCATTAAAAATATTGATGGTCTTGGTGCAAAAGCACAAGATGATAAAGAACAGATATATTCAGAGATCACAGAAAACTTTAATAAAGCTGTACAAATGGCAGAAGATAAAATTGAAGGTATTTCTGGCACTACTTTTGAATCATTAGGCACTTTAAAAGATGTTTTTTCTAGCCAAATTGTCGCGACTTTAGATAATACGCTTGACGATATATTAAAGAAACTCGAAACTTCGGAAAAAGTCACAAGTGAGTTCTGGGAACAAGCTAAAACGGGGAGATCAATTACAATGAAGGATATCTGGTTTATAAGATCGCCTGAAGCTGCTAAGGCACACATTAATGACGAAATCTTAAAAGCTAAAATGAGGATTTTACTTGTAGCCCCTCAGATTAATGATATCGATATTCAAGCCATAATAGATCGTCCTGCAAGAATTAATTTCAGAATAGCGGCTAGCATAGACTTCTCAAATCCTGAGCACGCAGCAATAATTGAGCAATTTGACAAAATGGATAATGTAGACTATAGAAATCGTGGGTTACAAAATCTATGGGGTGTAAACAGGGATTACGAGGAAGTGATTGTCTGTGTATTATCAAAGGCAGAAGTACGTGGAGAAACTATAACTGAAATTGCGGGAATAGGAAGTATCATAGAAGAACATATCAAAATATTCGTTCCAATACTCGAAGAATCATGGATGGGCTCGAGAAAAGAAGTTATCCATGCCGTAAAATCGTCAATTATAAAAGAGACTCCCGACACAAAACCTAAAGAATCTGTTAAATTGAAACCAATTGTGGAAATACCGAAAGAGACAATAACCCCCGGAACTTCTACTGGAAAAGAATCATTGTTAACAAAACAATTTAACTTAATCTTTGATAGTGTAGACTCTATGATGGGTTTAGAACTTTCTTCCGCACTCGAGAAGTTCCAAAGTGAATACATTAAAGAACAAGGCTATAACAGCGTACTAAAGAACATGCATAATACAAGTGCTTCTTTAAAGAGCAAAACTTACGTACTCAGTCAACCAGAAAAAGAAGATATCAAAATGAAAATGAATTTTTGGAGACAAAAATTAAATCTATAATTTATTTTTAAATTCTCATTTATTTATTTTTTTTCTATATTTTTGTAAATTGTAAGCCT
>JAGXOB010000111.1 GCA_019894735.1 Promethearchaeota archaeon
GCTGAAGGAAATATCGGTCAATTGAACTATTCCGCAGCCAAATCAGGAATGATAGGAATGGTAAAGACTGCAGGGTTAGAATTGATTCGCTATAACATAAGAACGCACGCGATTATGCCTACTTTAATCGAAACTCCAATCCTCGGAGAATTATTGAGTAAACAAGAGGGTAAGTGGAGAAAATACTACTCTGGAAGAATACCCTTAGGAATCGGAGAATCTAAATATGTATCTGAAGTCATATTGTTTTTATGCAGCGATTCAGCTTGGTTTATGAATGGAGAGATTATAGGTATCAACGGCGGTCGTCTAGAAAAAGTTTAGATCGAGATAAATTTAGTATAAAAATTTATTTTTCATTTTTCTTATTCTTTGTTTATATTCGTACTCTCAATTTCCTTTATCAAAACTGGAATAACTTCATTAATATCACCTACTATCCCATAGTGAGCAACATTAAAAATGGGAGCACTTGGATCTTTATTAATTGCAACGATTACCTCGGAATTCTCCATACCAACAATGTGTTGGATAGCCCCGGAAATCCCACAGGCAATATATAACTTTGGAGAAACAGTTACCCCTGTTTGACCAATTTGTCTATCTGGATCTAACCAATTTAATTCAACAGTTATTCTCGACCCTCCTAATTCCGCACCCAGTGCCATGGCTAAATCTTCGATAAGTCTGAAATTTGCCTTAGAACCTACTCCCCGTCCGCCTGCAACTATGATTTTTGCGTCTTCGAGATTCACCGTAGTTTTGCTCGTATTGATAACTTTTACAATCTTTGAAACAGAATCCTTTTCATCAAACGAATAATTAATTTTTCTAATAGATGCGTCTTTTTCACCTTTTTTAGGTGCTATAAAAATCCCGGGTCTTACTGTAGCCATTTGCGGTCGACTGTGTGGGGTTCTGATCGTAGCCATAATATTACCCCCGAAAGTTGGACGGGTTTGAAGAAGATTTCTTGTTTCGAGATTGATGTTTAAAGCTGTACAATCTGCGGTTAACCCTGCATTAAGTCTTTTAGCTACTCTTGGTGCAAAATCTCTTCCGGTCGGTGTAGCTCCGATTAATATTATCTCTGGTTTATTCTCAATTATTAACTCTGAAATCACTTTTACGTATAAATCCGAATAATAATCTTTCAAAATAGGCGATTTTGCGTATATTATTTCATCCATCCCATATTGGCTAAATTCTTTTAATTGATCGTCGAAGCTATTTCCCAATATGACAAATGTTAAATTAACGCCTAACGCATCTGCTAATTCTCGTCCTTTTCCTAATAATTGGAACGCGACACTGTGAATCTTCTTTTTGTAATGTTCAGCAATAACCCAAACGCCTTTGAACTGAGATATATCCATTTTCTCAATTGCATTTTCATCGCGTTCTAGCGTTATCGCTTCTACAGGACAAACTTCTACGCATGCTGCGCATAGATTACAATTTGGTAATATTTTCGCTTTACCGCTTTCTAATTCAATCGCTCCAAAAGGACAACTGTCTACACAGCTTCCACACCCAGTACATAGTTCATCGTCGATGAATATACTCAATTATAGCGTCCTCCTAAAAGATTTTATCTTTTTTTAAATTTTGGCATAATTGTAGAGCTATTTCTTCAAGCGTTCCTTTTAATATAATGTGATCACCCTTCCTCTCAGGAGAGAAAATTTTCCATACTTCAGTATTCGAACCATTTAAACCGATTTTAGACTTATCAGCGTTTAAAGCATCGGCATCAAAATGGATAATTTTGGAATCATCATGTGCTTTCAAAATTCCAGCCATGCTAGGATACCTAGGCTTATTAATATCGTTTAAAACAGATATTAATGCAGGTAACTTCGTTTCAATTACTACGATCTCGATAGCTCTAAATTTTCGTTCAGCAACAATTTTATCCTCATTTAATTCTACGTTTAAAACGTATGCAATTTGTGGAATTCCTAACTCTTCCGCTAACTCTGGGGGAACTTGCCCAGTATCTCCGTCAATTGCTTGAGCACCACAAATAACAAGATATTTTTCTTCGGAATCAGATTCGTTGAGTATTTTTTTGATTGCCAATGCTAATGTATAAGATGTAGCAAGCGTATCTGCTCCAGCAAAAGCTCTATCCGTTAATAAATATCCTTTATTTGCGCCCATCGCTAAGGCTTCCCGTAATATTTCTTCTGCTTGAGGAGGGCCCATACTGAGAACTAAAACTTCAGCACCATGCTCTTCTTTTAAGGTTAAAGCTAATTCAATAGCATTTCGATCGTTAGGGTTGATTACCGATAAAATCCCCTCTCTTACAAGCGTATTGGTTTTGGGGTCTATTTTTACCTCTGATACGCCTGGTACTTGTTTTACGCAAACAAATATTTTCAAATCGAAATTCCTTTTAATTTTTAGCTCTCTTTAGAATAAAAACTATCAATATTTTATTAAAACGAATAATTTATTCAAGAAAAATAAATTTTCCGATATTAAAACAAAATTATGAAAGAGAAATTAGTTATTTAATAATTATGAATCGCATTTGCATCAATTACGCTCCTTTTCTTAGTAAAGTAGTAGCAATTACTAACCTTTGTATTTCGCTTGTTCCCTCGTAAATCTCACCCATTTTAGCGTCTCTGAAATACCTTTCTACGGGGTACGCTTTCATTAATCCATAACCGCCGTGTATTTGAACCGCACTATGAGCTGCTTGCATGGCCGCTTCAGACGCAACTAACTTCGCCATAGAACTTGCCATTCCAAATTCTAATCCCTTATCGTGTAGATAAGCGGCTTTATACGTAAATAATCGTGCCGATTCAATAGCGACCGCCATATCGGCAATTTTCCATTGTATAGCTTGAAATCTTCCAATAGGTTTGTTAAACTGGACCCTCTCGTTTGCGTATTTGATTGATGCTTCTAATGCTGCTTGTCCTAAACCGACGCATTGGGCGGCTATACCTATTCTTCCAAAATCCAATATTTTCATCGCCATCTTAAACCCTTCTCCAGGGTTTCCTAAAATATTCTCTTGAGGAACCCTTACATCTTGAAACACGAGCTCTGACGTGTTTGATGCTCGGACTCCCATTTTATCCTCCTTAACTCCTACAGAATAACCAGGCATTTCGGCATCTACGATAAAAACGGTCAATTGTTTCCTACTATCTTTTTCACCAGTTTTTGCTACTACAAGTAGAGTCCCCGCTATACCCCCAGATGTCGCGAATATTTTGGTTCCATTGAGTATGTAATCGTCTCCATCTTTAACAGCGGTTAATTGAACTCCTCCTGCATCGCTTCCAGCATTAGCCTCTGTTAAGCAAAAAGCTCCCACTTTATTACCTTTTGCGAGATCGATTAAAAATTTTTGTTTTTGTTCTTCCGTACCGTATTTATAAATAGGATACGCAGCAACACCGTTGTGTACCGCTGTTGTAATTCCCCACGCAGCGTCTCCACGTGCGATTTCCTCTAGAACGATGCAAAATCCTATTGTATCGTGCTCCAATCCTGCTCCTCCATATTCTTCCGGTATACAACCACCAAAAAAATTCATTTCTTTCATTTTTTGAAAAACTTTGTCGTTCAATTCCTGCTTTTCATCGCTTTCTCGAGCGACCGGGACAATATACTCTTCAGCAAACTGTCTCGTAATTTTTTTTAACATTTGTTGTTTTTCAGTAAGCGAAAAATCCATAAAATCACTTTTTATTCTTTTTACTTTTATTCTTTAAATATATACTATAATTTAAAATGTCTTATAAGATAAATTCTTCCGTGTTTAAGAGTATTTGTAAAGCATTCTCTAACAAATATTTACGATCTTTCTAAGAATTCGTTTAACTTTCTTTTTGGTTCTCCCGAAGAAAAACGCTCTTGAAACGATTCACTCTCCATTTGAAAGCCTTTCTCGTTTTTATAGATTCCCATTTGGATCATTTGTTTGCTTAATGTAATGGCTCTACCGGAATTTTTTACCATCATATCCGCTATTTCTTTTACTCTCGTTTCAAGTTCTGCCAGTGGAACTACTTCATTAATCAGACCAATTTTTACAGCTTCTTGAGCGTTAATTATTCTTGATGTGTATATAAGGTCTTTTGCTTTCATTGGTCCAACTAAGCGAATTAATCTTTGAGTAGCTCCAGCAGCAGGCGTCATCCCCCACTTGGTTTCAACTTGTCCAAATTTAGCGTTGTCGGCAGCAATAACCATATCGGCACACAACATGAGCTCGAATCCCGCAGTGAGATTCAAGCCTTTTACTGCTACGATTACTGGAATTGGTAAGTCTTCGAATTTAGTAAACACCTCCTGTAATTTTCTCGTCATATCTCCTGCTTTAGATTCTTCAAGAGTTACAAGCCATTTAATATCAAGACCTACGGTAAAAATATCATCTAAAAAAGTAGTGAGTACTAAAACTCGGATATCGCTTTTTTTCTTTATCTCAGATTCCAAAATTTGTTCCAATTCATTAACGACTGGTATGTCAAACGCGTTTTTTTTATTAGGGTTGTTAAGATACAACCAAAAAATGCTATCTTCGATTTTTATCTGCCAGAATTTATAATCTACCATTATTGTTTTATAATAATTTAAGTGGTCTGATAAAAATTTGGGAATTTGGGGGATTTATCCAAAAAATATAAACTAGATGGTGACAGATCGACCACTAATATCTACACCCTTATGCTAAGTTTTGTTATTATGTTCCACAGTTATTATTACTTTTCCTTTGGCGTGCCCTTCTTCAAGATACCGCAGAGCTTCAGCAACCTCTCTTAATGGGTAATGTCTATCTATAACAGGTACTACTTTACCGGCTTCAAAAAGCTCTATTAGAAAATCTAAATCTTCTTTTTTCATTTGTCTCCACACCAGGATACCCATTTTCTTACTCCCAAACATTGTAATCAATGGACCTAGGAACGCAATTTTGAAAGTTGCAGCCATGGAACCTCCAACCGCGAGAAAAATCCCTTTTGGATTCAAAACACGCTTGTAATTGAATATTGGACGATAAACCACAACATCAAGGATAAGATCATAACGCTTCCCACTTTTGGTGAAATCTTCTTGAGTGTAATCAATGACATGGTCTGCCCCAATCGAGAGCATCATATCTAATTTATCAGTACTGTCCACGCCAGTCACTTCGGCTTCGAAGAATTTAGCGATCTGCACCGCAAACGTACCCATACCTCCACCCGCACCATTAATCAAAACCTTTTGTCTTGGCTGAGTTTGTCTTTTATTGCGAAGACCTTGTAGGGCGAGTAAGCCAGATTGGGGCAAGGTCGATACTTCCTCGAATGTCATACTGGCCGGTTTCAGCGCTAATGCCTTTTCAGGAGCACACACATACTCGGCAAAAGCACCTAAGCCACAGCTGAATAAGTCCCCGAATACCTCATCACCTGGCTGAAACTGTTTTACATCTCTGCCAACTGAATCAACTAGTCCTGCTACATCAGATCCGAGTATCTTGTATCTTGGTTTTCGAGAAAAGGGGGGCTGGTATCTACCTCTCAGGAAATCTAAGTCCGCAGCATTTAAGGATACCGCGTGAACTTTTACCAAGACTTCATTGTCCTTGGGATCAGGTTTTTCCACTTCTTTTAATTCAAGATTATCCGGTGGTCCGTATTTTGTGTATACAATCGCTTTCATTTTATTTTCCATTTTTTTCACGATCTTAGTTTTATATTATTCTTTTTATTTTATTATTATATTAGTTTTATACTAATTGTCCATTTTTTTCAGCATTTTAGTTTTAAAAAACTAATTATTTCAAGTCAGATGATTTGACTATTTCTAAGGTAAAAAATTCTTTAGAGCATCAAATTTATTAGTTGAGATTCAATTAGAAATTCAAATTAAATGTTATTCGATAAATAGGTTAAGAAAGCTTGACAAAGAAAAAACTGCCCGAATTAGATATTCTTCGAATCGTGTCAATTTTAATTGTTATTATATTTGTTCACATGAAGGATTATGGATATAGCTTCTATGTTGAGGTAAATCAATACTATATCTATTTTTTTAATGGTTTAGGGATTTTTGTTGCTATGGGTTCTATGGTGTTCTTGTCGGGATTTGGACTTTTTCTCAATAAAGATAATAGAAACATCGACTCGACTGGAAAGTTAATTACATTTTTAAAGAAGAGATTTCTAAGAATATTTCCACTATATTGGATAGCAATACCGCTATTTGTTGTTTTTTTAGGGTATTTTGACATTGACTTTTTATATTTACTCGCACATATTATGGGAATGCAAATTATCGTTGCTCCGATATTTGGTCCTCCTATGCTAACTCTTTGGTTCATTGGTATAATTGTTGTCTATTATTTGATTTTTATAATCTTAAGTTATTTAGGCTCGATCAAAAAAATCATTCCTGCGGCTATAGTTATTCTCATTATCTTTGTATTCCTTAACGTTACCTTCGGGTTCGTTGAATATCGCTTTTTCTATTACTATTTTTTCTTTATCGCAGGCATCGTTATTGCTAACATTTACACTTCTCAATTTTATATTCGGGTTAAAGAAAGTTTCAATAAACGAAGTAAGTTAATTCCATTAATTATCGCAGGATGTTCCGCATTTCTTTTTTATCTAATTTATCAGTTTTTAGCCGAATTTAGCTACTCGTTTTTCACTTTGGAATATGGAACGTTTATACTATCATTTATTTTAGATATGAATCCTGGTTTTCTTCAATCAGCAATGGCAGTAATTTTGACAAATCTAATAATAATTGTTTATATCATTTTCACAGTTTCTTTATTTTATTTGTTCATACACATTTTTAGATTGATTATCCCTAAAATAAAATTAGATTCAATTTTTTCAAGAATTGCTTATTCAACTTTTTGCGTATATCTTTTCCACAGAATCTTCCTTATTATTTATGTTGCTATATTGACTTATGGGTTAAATATTGATACGTTCAATAAAGACAACGTATATCTCGTCTACTTGTTCATCCCGTTTATATTTCTCTTTTCATATTTTATTCAAAAGTTATATGATTTGATAATTAAAACCATCTTTCGAGAATCTCAGAAAGTTCCGAAAATCGAGAAAGACAGCTAATTTTAGCGATTATTGATAAATTATAAACCAAATTATCAAATATTATAGGCTCTAGTTTTAATAATTGAGATTTATACAGATTAAAAATTAAAAGGTTATGATTTAGTGGCAAAAATAGCAATTATTGCGACAGATGGATTTGAGGAAGCAGAACTTATTTACCCCTATTATAGATTAAAAGAAGCAGGGCACGAA
>JAGXOB010000112.1 GCA_019894735.1 Promethearchaeota archaeon
CTATTTTCATCCTTGTGCATCTTATCCAATTACAGATCTCGAAATTAACATTCCTCGAGACCTTTAAACAATTAAATAATTATTATTTTTATTTTCTTATTATTGCCAAATATTTAATTCTCTTTATTGCTTAAATTAGTTTATTAATAAAAGAAGAATTTCGACGAAGATTATGGATATTAAAATTAAATATGGAATTATAGCTTTCATAATAATTCTTATTCAATCCAGCTTAAAGTTAGTAGGTGTAGTAATAACAGGTAGTTTAAGCTTTTTATCTGAGACCATAGATACGCTTACTGACATCTTCTTTGTTTCTCTCACGATATATTCTCTTTATGTAAGCCAGAAACCCCCAGATTTCGAACATATGTACGGACATTCCAAAATTGATTCGCTAGGAGGATTAGTCCAAGGTATAATTTTAGTTAATATTTATTGCGTTCTTATTTTTGTAGCAATTCAAAGTATTTTAATTAGTTCATTTGGAATAATTAATCCCGACTGGGGGTTCCTAATATTGATAATATCATTTATCATTAATTTAGTATTTTCTAGGTTATTACTATGGCAAGGAAAGAAACAGAATAGTTTATCTCTTAGGATTCAAGGCCTAAATTTATTCCAAGATTCTCTTCGAGCACTCATAGTAATAATTAGTTTTGTTTTAACTTTACTGTTTAACTTTCAATTTTTAGATCCCTATTTTAGTGTAGCTCTTTCCATACTGATAATTATAAGTTCAATCCATCTTTCCAAAGAGGGAATTAAGGATTTAATCGATGTAAACCCAATAAACTCACTTATTATAGAAGAAATAAAACTAAGTGTATTCAATCTAGATCACGTAAATGGCGTTGAGGAATTAAAGGTTAGAATTAGTGGCAACACTTTATTTCTAGAAATACGATTATCTGTTGAGGATCATATATCTGTAGTACATGCGAACGAAATTACAAAAGGTATAAGAGCCTTAAGCAAGAAATTTTTTCCATCTTACAAAGTTGAGACATTAGTTGAAATGAATCCTTTAAGCGGAGAATCTTCGCTCGGAGAAAAGATATTCAACTTGCTTTATACTATAAAAAGCGAATTTAAAGAGATTTCGGATTTTAAAGATTTGAACATATTTAGAATTGAAAACGATTACTTCTTATCATTAGCTATTATTGTCGATGATAGTTTATCTTTAGAGGAGGCTCACGAATTAAGCAGTCTGTTTGAAAGACAGTTACAAGAGCAAGTCCCATTTATCTCGCGAATTATTACTCATATAGAATCCCAAACCATGCTGAAAAATTCTTTGACAGATCATCTAGTTTGTACACCTATTGAACCTGAGAAAAAGAAAGAAATTCAAGCTTCCTTAGAAAGTCTATTGAAATCGATTCCAGAAGTTAAAGGATATCATGGTTTGGAATTTTGGGCCGCCCTTGACTTTTGTGTTCTCGAACTTCATGTTTTTTTTAATGGGGCTCTTAATATTACGCGAGTTCATACTTTGATAACAAAAGTTGAGCAGCAAATAAAAAATACTTTGAATATTGAAAATTTATCGGAAGTAATTCTTCATTCTGAACCCTTAGAAGGACGCACTGAGGGAATTATATTTTAATCCTAAAAGGGAAAGTGGTAGTCAAATAATCCTAATTCCTTTTGCATAGTTTTAATATCTTCTTGTAAACTTTTATTGATAGGAATACCTTGGTTTTTCCGTTCATCTTCAGCGAAATATTCTTTTTCTCCAGCGGTATAGATTCGTGACTTTCCAGGAGCTTTCCTAGAGGCCCTTAAATCCCTCATAATTGTTCCTGTAGCTCGTTTAAACCGTTTTAAAGGAGTAAAATGATTAATGTTTATCGCTAGAAAGAAGTGACCAACTTTTAGTCGTTTTTGCCCCTCTTCAATAATTCCTGCCGTATCTTTAAGGAAAATACCGTCTTGTAAAGCTGCGGATAAAATTTCTACAAATGTGGCATAACCAAAACCTTTATAACCAGATGTTTCCTCACCCATTCCGCCTAAAGGTAGAAGGGCAGCAGTTCTTTCTTCCAAATTTTTAAGTGTTTCGTGAGGATCATTCTGTGATCTTCCATTATTAGTGATTATTAGACCATCGGGGAGTGGTCGGTGAATTCTATCAAACACTTCTACCTTACCTCTTTGAATAATTGAGGTAGCGCAATCGAGTATAAAAGGAAAATCTTCATCTGTGGGTGCACCTAAAGTTAATGGATTAGTTCCCAGCATTGGCTCGACGCCAAATGTTGGAGGGACTGCAGGTCTAGCGTTCGTGGTTGTAATCCCTATCATACCCTCGTTTATTGCCATAAGCGAATAATATCCCGCAATTCCAAAATGTGTTGAATTTCTCACTGCTACAGCCCCAAGACCATATCTTTTAGCCTTCCGAATAGCTAATTTCATTGCCTTATACCCTATTACAGGCCCTAATCCACATCCACCATCAATAACAGCTGTAGTGGGGCTTTTTCTAACGATCTTTATTTTGGTGTCTGTATTATATATACCTTCTTTAATTCTATCATAGTACATCTTACATCTTTGAATGCCGTGTGAATCTATACCCCGTAAATCGGATGTAATCAAAACATCTGCAATCACATCGGCATCGACTCTCTTTACATTAAGGCCAACAAACACATCTCTAATGAAATTCTTGAGGGTTATAAAATCTATATAGACCGCATCTTTTGAGTTAGATATGATATCAACTTTTGTACTTGTCATGAAGACCACTTTGAATGCAATAGAATCTATTTATCTAGAAGACTATTTAACAAAATTCCTATTAAACATAAGTTGAAAGTTCGTATAAGCGGCATTAATTTTATTAAATTTCAGCTTCATTCTTAAAAAAAATTAAAGAAAGAGAATTTTTTGTTAAAAAAGAGATTTGTATTTATCCAAATTAAGTTCTTCTCGCATAATTTTAATATCTTCTTGCAAACTTTTATTAAGAGGAATTCCTGTTTTTCTTCTACTTGTCATAACATCGTATTCCTTTTCACCAGCGGTATAAATTCGGTTTGCTCCAGGTTCTTTCTTGGAAGAACGAAGGCCTTTCATGATGTTTCCTGCTGTCTTTTTAAAAACTTCAAGAGGGATAAAGCTTTCTATATTAATTGCTAAGAAAAAATGCCCCACTTTTAATCTTTTTTGACCTTCTTCTACAATTCCTATTGTATCTTTAAGATATATTCCATCTTGAAGGGCTGCTGACAACAATTCAACCAACGTTGCGTAACCATAGCCTTTATAACCTGAAGTTTCTTCCCCCCTACCACCTAATGGCAGTAATGCGGCTTTACCTTTACCCATGTTTTCTAAAATTTTAGCAGGATCAGTTTCTGTCTTTCCTTCATCCGTTATTACGACCCCATCAGGTAAAGGTTTATTAATTCTATTATATAGCTCTACTTTACCTCTTTGAACAATAGTCGTTGCACAATCAATTAAAAATGGAAACTCTTCATCTGTTGGCGCACCTGCAGTAAGAGGATTTGTACCTAGGATGGGTTCGACTCCGAATGTAGGGGACATAGAGGGCCGAGCATTAGTTACTGCCAAACCAATCATCCCCTCTTTTATTGCCATGAGTGAATAAAAGCCAGCTATACCAAAATGAGTAGAATTTCTAACGGCTACAGAGCCTAGTCCATACTTTTTCGCTTTTTCAATTGCTGCTTTCATGGCTTTATAAGCAATAACATGCCCCATTCCACAATTACCATCCCAAAGCGCAGTTGTTGGACCATCCTTAATTACATCGATTTTTGTAATCACTTCATATATACCAGCTTTTATGCGATCGAAATACATTTTACAGCGTTGTATTCCATGGGTATCAATTCCTCTAATATCTGAAGCGATTAATACTTCTGCTATAATGTTGGCGTCGTTTTTAGGCACCCCAAGACCTATGAAAACGTCTCGCATGAAGCTTTTGAGCGTTTCCGCTTCAATATATATTATATTTTCAGACATAGTGAACCCTTAAGTGTTTTTCAATCTCATTATTTTTTGAAAAGCATATAATATTCTATCGTATTTTTGGTTTTACATAAAGTTTAACTTAATATTACTTCCATGTTATGTGGTTTTTTGAAACCCGTTTGCTATTCTTTTGGTATGATATTAAATGATATGAAAGTGAAAGTAGAAGGAAAATTTTTCAAAGAAGTTTCAATTGAGGACGATGGAGACAACATAACTTATGTCTTTCCAGATACTGAAGAATTCTTATCTATATTACGGCGAAAGCTCAATAAAGAATTAACATTAGATTAATTCCGTAGCCCTCGTCCTTCTTATTACTTTACTCCAATAAGTTTTTATAATTCCAATCATTTTTTTTCTTGGAACCTTAGGCCCGTTCTGCAATCCTATACTGGATGAAGCGTAAAACGGTCTCTAGCGCAAATTGCCTAGATTCAGGTTTCATGAGGAATATTATCCAATTTTATGTTCCGTCGAAGCGATCCCCATGATGGTGGGTACCAGAGCAGTTTCTTTCGTAGGAAAGTCATAAGCTCGTAATAACAAAACCGATCAGGCCAGGGATGGAGCAATCGTAAGTTTAGGCGTTCACGCTTTATGGTAAGGTCGTGGAGGAGCATATTATACGGTCGTAGTATTTGAATTGGAATCGAGATTTAGGTTTTTTATACATCTTGTTCTAAAGTAAAGCGTAAAAAGCGATCTTTGTCTTCTTCCGCATAGTCTATCCCTATTCTCTTACTTAATATAATTTTTTTATCTCCAATGTTTTTCCCTTGAGCAAAATGGAGTTTTGAGGTTTCCGAGCAAGAATCTTTTCCGTTATATTTATCTTTAGTTATATTCAATGCCATGCACAACTTGCTTGGTCCATCAACCAAATTCTTATAATTTCTCCCGATTTTTACCTCTCGGTTTTCTTTCATTAATTCTATTCCCTCAATGGGGAACAATTTTCTTATGAAAATAGCACAAGGTACCCCTTCTGGTTCAGTAATTACATTAAGGCAGAAATACATTCCATAAATGTAATAAACATAGAATGTACCCGGTTTCATAAACATAACTTTTGTTTTTTCTGTTTTTTTGAAATTGTATGCGTGGCAGGCTTTGTCGTTTGAACCTAAATAGGCTTCGACTTCTACTATTTTACCTATTATATCCCCATTCTTTGTTTTCTTTATTAGATATCTACCTAAGAGATCCTTACATACTTCGACCGTTTCTCTTAAAAAGAAATCTGTTGTTAGCTTTTTAAGTTCGCTCATATTGGAATCAATGCTATAAATTTGTAAAATTAAACTTATATATATTAAAGACCTTTTTAATGTTATAAAGGATTTTAATAAAAGATTACTATCTTAAGATTTAATGAACGCTCCAGAAAGAGTTTTAACTACTATTGAGCACCAAGAACCGGATCGAGTTCCTGCTTTTGAAAGTGCCTTTACAAACAATACGATAATGAAGCATTACGGAGTAGATCCAAGTAAATCAGGCTATTTAAAAGGAACATATGCTTTTTCTGCAAAAGTTGGAATTGATTTAGTCCTTTCAGCAGTAAGTCTTTTCCCAAGAAAGTTTCTTAAAGGTCGAAAAGGATTTATAGACGAATACGGTCGTTTAATGAAATTCGAATCTGCTAATGATGGAACTCAGATTCTCACTTACCATGGCGGACATTTTAAGAGTTTTGAAGATTATGAAAGCTGGGAGCAACCAGATCCAAATTTAAAAACGAGATTAGCTTTATATTTCAGTGGAAGAAAATTACAGAAAGAAATGAATGATGTAATCTTTTCTATTCCATCAACAGGAGCACTCATGGAATGCACTTGGGAGGGCTTTGGAATTGAAACATTTTCAAGAATATTAAGCAACGAAAAGCAAATAAAAAGAGTATTCGACGATAGAGGTACCTTTACACTAGAGATTGTTAAAATACTCGCCGAAAATGACGCTCAGATGGTATTATTATGGGATGATTATGGATTTAAAAATGGTTTATTCATGAGACCTAGTTTATATCGCAAGTATATTTTTCCTTGGTTAAAAAAAATATGTGGTGCAGCTCATAAGCAAGATTGTAAAATCATTTTACATTCGGATGGAGATTTAATGGAAATTTTTGGCGATATTGTAAATTGTGGAGTGGACGCCATCAACCCTATCGAGTCTACAACTGCTAATAAGGATTATGACATATTTGAACTAAACAAGAAATATGGTGACAGGATAACTTTTATTGGCAATCTAAATCCCGTTATGTTAGCAATGGGAGAGATTTCCGAGATTGAAAATTATGCCAAAAAGCTAATACGAGAATTAGCTCCAAGGGGTGGATATATCTTTAGTTCTGGTCATAGTATAAATCCTGCAGTAACACTTGATAGATTTGAAGCGATGCATAATATCAAGAGAAAATACGGTAAATACCCTATTAATGTCCCAAATTAACAAACTCTTCCTTTAGGAAAGATTCTAAATTCGCGTTACAGGCTATAAATGGGAATTTTGTCCTTATTGATAATTCTAGGTTAAAAGCAACGCTTTCTATGGAAAAAAACTTACCACCTGCCTCTTTTAGTATTAAATATCCCGCGGCTACATCTACAAGACGATTGCTCTCTCTTAGATTAATGAATGCTTCCATGCTTCCACGAGCAACTTGGCATAATGTTAAAGCACTACTTCCTAATATTCTCATGCGATGGAATTGCTGAATAATTGGTTTTAATCTCTCGATATTTTTAAATGTGTCTTTCTTTGGAAGATTCAGCTCGAAAAAAATTTTGTTTGAAAGGTCAAATTCCGAGACGTGAATTTTGCTAGCGTTTAAATAAGCACCCTCTCCTTTGATAGCCCAATAAATATCTTTTGATATCAAATCTAATACTACAGCTTTCTTTATGTGCTCAAGATTTTTACCTTTTGCATAGGCTATTGAAACTGAACAATAAGGAATACCCCTTACGGCGTTGTTCGAGCCGTCAATGGGATCAACAATCAAGATGTTCTGGCTTTCGATTGCTTTTTGTTTGTCTCCAATATATTTTTCTCCAATTTCTTCACTAATTAGTAAAATGCTTATATTTTCATTTTCTATAGTCTTAATAATGATGCTTTCCGCGATAATATCTATTTGCATTGAAATATCTCCACCTGCGCCTTTTCGAACATTTTCAGAGGCTTTTTTTGAACCTAAGATAGGGTGAATTACATCATACACATTCAGTGCAATTTTCTTCAATAAATCAATACTCAGTTCCATAATTTTTC
>JAGXOB010000113.1 GCA_019894735.1 Promethearchaeota archaeon
TTAGTATCAAAGTTCGGGCTCTAAAACCGAATTAATTTTTTTATTTTAAAAGTAGAAAATAAATTTATATTATTTATTTTTTTTGTTGTTCTACCACTTTTTTAATCCTTTGCATCGTTTCTTCGAGAATTAATTTTGGACAAGCCACATTAATTCTTTGAAAACCTTCTCCACCGGCTCCAAATAATTTACCACCATCAAGTGCTATATTTGCTTCGTTTAGAATAATATTTTTTAATTCTTCGTCGTTCAATCCCAAAGAATTAAAATCTAACCACGCAAGATAAGTTCCTTCAGGTTCGATATACTTAACATCGGGTAGTTCGTTTTTAACGAATTCTTTTAGAAATTGGAAATTTGAATCTATATATTTTATTACTTGTTCCAACCATTCCTCTCCTTCGTTATACGCTGCGATCATTGCTACGATCCCAAACGAGTTTGGTATCCCTATTCCATTTTTATGTACGATGGTATGAATAAACGATTGGCGCAGTTTTTCATTAGGTATTATAATATTAGAAACCTGTAAACCCGCAAGATTGAACGTTTTACTTGGTGCTGTACAAATAATGGTTTTTTGTTCAAATTCTTCAGATATAGTTGAGAAGCAAGTATGATTTTTCCCTGGAAGTATGAGATCGTGGTGAATTTCGTCTGATATAATCAATATATCGTGTTCTAAACATATATCTCCTAACTTTTTGAGTTCTTCTTTGGGCCATACTCTTCCTACAGGATTATGGGGGCTACATAGAATAAACATCTTAGTAAGTGGATCTTTTGCCTTCTCTTCAAAATCTTCGTAATCAAAGGTGTATTTTTGATTCTCGTAGTGCAATTGGTTTAACAAGAGCTTTCTTCCATTTTCGGTTACAGCACTGAAGAAGGGATAATACACTGGAGGTTGAACGATGACTTTATCTCCTACGTTTGAATATGTTTGAACCATCATGTTTATGGCGGGAACTATCCCTGGGCTATATACAATCCATTTAGGATCAACTTTCCATTGATGTCTCCGGTCCATCCATCCGGTTATCGCATCTAGATATTTTGGAGTACCGTGCCAATTATACCCGTAGATACATCCTTCTGCTTCCTTTTTAAGAGCATCAACCACGGGTTTTGGGCATTCAAAATCCATATCTGCTACCCAGAGTGGTAAAAGATCATCGTCGTCCTTTTTAAAGACCATCTGGAGTGCTTCTTTACTCCATTTAAGAGAAAATGAATCTTTACGATCAATAAATCTATTAAAATTATATTTCATTTTTACTTTACACTTGTATACTTAATTAATAATATATATTGTTCAAAAGTAAATAAGAATATAATAGATTCAAGGTGATTATTATTGAATAAAGTTGCGATTGTAGGAGTTGGCCACACGAAATTTGGAAAACTTCAAGATAAAGGTTTAATGGATTTACTTTCAGAAGCTTCATTAAAAGCTATAGAAGACTCAAACACTAGGGATAAAGATTATGATTCTGTGTATGTTGGAGCCATGAGTCCTGCTGTTTTTAATAATATTTCTGGAATAGCAAGCACATTAGTAGATCGTATAAGTTTATTGCCTGCTGCTGCCGATCATATAAAAAATGGGCCTGCTAGTGGGGGTTCAGCTGTAAAAGCCGGGTTTCAAGCAATAGCATCAGGAATGAGCGATTTAGTTCTGGTTGTCGGCGGAGAAAAAATGACTCATATTACCACTCCTGGATATGTCACCTCAACCGTAGCAACATTAACACACCCGAACGCAGAAAGACGACACGGTGTTTCACTTCCTTCTTTTGCAGGATTGCTAACGAGAGCGTATCTCGAGAAATATGACGCAAAACTAGATTGGATTTCCGATATCGCAATTAAAAACCATAAGAATGGGGCTTTAAATCCAAACGCTCACTTTCAGAGAACAATTGAAAGCTTCATGGAAAGTGCCGTAAAAAAAGGAAAAGGAACTTGGGAAAATGTACACGATTTCCTAAACGACGATAAGACTAACCCTATAATTGCCGATCCACTGAGACTTTTTCATGTTTGTCCAATTTCGGATGGTGCTGCTGCCTTAGTCCTCTGTAACGCTGAAAAAGCAAAAGAGTATTGTGACACGCCCATTTTAATTTCTGGTATTGGACAAGCGACAGATACTCAAATCGTCTTTGAACGGGAAGAACTTACCGTTCTGAAAGCTTTACAAATATGCTCAAATAAAGCTTATAAAATGGCTCACAAAACCCCAAAAGATATAGACGTAGCTGAATTACACGACGCTTTTGAAATTCTCGAGGCCGTCCAGAGCGAAGATATAGGATTCTTTCGTAAAGGCGAGGGTGCTAAAGCTGCTCATGAAGGTCAAACCGAGATTGGAGGTAAAATCCCTATCAATCCTTCAGGAGGATTGAAAGCAAGAGGTCATCCACTTGGAGCCACGGGTGTAGCTCAGGTTGTAGAATTGGTGTGGCAATTAAGGGGAGATGCAGGTAAAAGACAAGTTGAAGGAGCGGAAACGGGAATCACATGTAATTTCGGAGGATTTGGAAATAATATAATCTCAATATTAGTAGAAAGGATATGATTTTTTTTAATCCAATTTAAACTCTAATATTAAAAATCTTCAATAAGCTCCTTAATCTCTTCGATAAAGGGTTTAGCATAAGAGTGCCACATCTGTTTTGTATTATTATCACCTGGAGATTGATCGATAAGCTCTTCACCTTTCGTTAGATGCTCAAGTGCTAAATCATAATCTTCCAGCACTCTATAACAAATTCCAAGTTTAATATAAGTTTGATAAATATACCAACTATTTGGATTCAGTTCTATCACCCTTTGAAACTTGCCTATAGCTAATTCGTGGTCATTGAAAGCCATAAGAATTTCACCATATGAATCGTGATAAATTCCATTATTTGGCTCTCGCTCTATGAGTCCTTGGATTACTTTTAAGGCCTCTTCCCTATTATTTAAGTATTGATACCAAAGCGCTTTATAATTGAGAAGATCACTGTCTTCGGGGTATTTTTTAATTAATTCATTTATAATTTCGAATCCTCCAGCAAGATCTCTCATTCTTTTAAGAATAGATGCTTTTTTCATTTTGAGATCTTTTTCACTTTCAGGAAAATCTTTTACCATTCCATCTAAAAGGATTAAGGCTTCTTTGTATTTATCAAAATATATTAGAATCTTGCTTTTAATATAATACAGATCGAGTTCTTTAGGGTTTCGTTCAATGGTTTTATTGATTTCTTCTAAAGTTTCTTCAAAACTCTTAGCAGGATCTATATAAAAGCTAAGCTCAGTTCTTTTCTCAGACTGCTCTTGTACTTCAGAAAAACTGATGATCTGGATTTCTTTCCATATTAATCCTTCTAATTTGTCAAAAGTATCTATTAGTTTTCTTTCTTTCTCAATTTTGTATGCTAAATAGTTAATATAATCTGGTAAGAATGTTTTTAAAGCTGATCTTAAACCCGGTTTAAATAAATTTTCAATTATCTCCTCTAATATTGCATTAGCAGTACTTTCCATGGTTAATGGAGAGGGTCCTTCAGATGTTTCCTCATTTAAATTATTTAAATATGTGAATTTAATAACGTGATCTTCAACAATTACATTAAGCATCCGTTCTAATTTTTCATTTACTTGAAAATAAAATGTCTTTCCATTGGCTAAATCTAATTTAAAAAATTTTATTGGAAAGATATTTTCTTCAACGATTCGAAGAATAATAAAGTTAAGCTTAATCAGATTGATGTCATACTTTTTAGAAAACTCCTCTGGAGATAAATAATGAGGAAATCGGTCTGGATGATTTATAGAGAGATAAAGTAAAATTTTATCGTATTCTTCTTCACTATTTAAAGTGGATTTGACCTTTTCATATGGTAGCTTTAATTTATTGTTTAAAAACCGAAATTTAATATCAACATCTTCTATTTTATACTCTTTAAAGAAACTAGTTGTGCTTTTAGTAATTTCTTTAATCCGTTTACTTTCTTCCTCTAAGATTGATTGTCTATCTAAATCATACAGTCTTAGCATATTTGAGTATTCAGTTTTACCTAATCGAGTTATCCTATATTCTTTTTCTTCCTTTCTTATAAACTCCTTATCTAATAACGAATTCAAATTTTTAGATAAAGAAGATTGATTGATCGAAAGAGGAGGCCCAGAAAAATCCGACCACTTGCAATAATTATTGTTAGACACCATCCACAGAATCCAGTGGTCATAATTCCTCCTTCTAAGTATAGCATGGGGAGGAAAACTTAATTTTCTTATTTTTTGCTTTGCTTCAGATAGTTCATAATACCTATCCTTACCTTTAGAGGTAATTCTATACTGATTGAATGTGCTCTTTTCAATGTAGCCTCTATCCTTAAGTCTGCTTAGGTAGTTTGATAATGTGGAATGTGTAATTTTTTCTTTCAGGTTTGCCCACGTGCATACATCATTATTGTTCAAAATCCATAATATGATAAATTCGTAGTTAGGCTTACCAAAAATAGGTTTTATAATCTCTTCAGGGGGATAATTACATGTAGAAACCACAATTAGTACTCCTTATTCAATGATCCTTAAGTGAATATTGTATTAAATTCTATTTATACTTTATGATCCATAGTTAATCCAAGACTCCATCTAAACTTCATCAACCTAAACTATTTATGCAATAATAATGTATTAAATTATAAGTAAAAAAAACATAAAAGTGAAAAAAATGACTCAAGCTTATGAAAAACCTGTATTTGAAATTGAACAAATTGTTTTAGAAGAACTCCCTGTGGAACAAAAACAGATTCCTTTCACATTAAACGAAACGAATCAAGTAGACAAGGCGCGATTACTTAAGAAATGGAAAGAATCAGAAGGATATTATTATTTAAATCCTGAAAAATTCCGATATAGTTTGAAAAATTTATAGAGAAATCTTTAGGTATAACGCCTTAATTAATAATTTTTTTATTACTCTTTTTTTTGAATTTAACAATGTGAGCAAATTTGCTAATTTTTTTGATGATTTCAATTATAGATAAAGAAAACTTTTATATTTTTATAAAGCTAACAACCAAGAAATAATCAATGAACGAAATTTTTGGTATTTTATAACACATGCTAAACCAGGTCACGGGGTTATTGAAACCTTAATGCCATTATATATGAATTATACCTAAATATAAGGCATTATCAGAAGAATTATACCATCCTATTAAAAAGTCTTTTAAACAAACGTAACTTCTTTTTCTTAAATCCAAATAGTATATATCAATAATAATGCCCGATTCATTCCCTGAAGAATTAAATCATGAACGCGATCGGAAAGAAATTCAAGTTTAAGATTATTGTCATCGGTGATGGAATGGTCGGTAAGACCTCACTGATTAAAAAATTCACAAAAGGCTCCTTTAGACCGGAGTATATTAAGACTATTGGAGCGCAATTTTTCGTATTTGATAAGGAAATTAATGAGGATAAAATTAGGTTATTATTTTGGGATATTGCTGGTCAAGTTGACTTTAATTTTTTACGAACCTCTTTTTTCAACAAAAGTCAGGCGGCTATAATTATCTATTCTCTGGAAGATAATGACCTTGGAAAAAAAAGTTTTAACCACATTGTTGATTGGTATAGGGACATCTCCAAATACTGTTGTGAGATTCCTGTCGTTATCTTTGCAAATAAAGTAGATTTAGTGGATGAAAACAGTTTTGATGATTCTAAAATCCAAAAATTAGTAGATGAGCACGACTTTCTTGGGTTTTATAAGACAAGTGCTAAAACTGGGGCCGGAGTTAATGAAGCATTTAATGCTATTATTAGAAAACTTTATTATACACATAAACCATTATCTTAGACTTATTTAAACTTTAAAACTAAAGTTCTATTTTGCAGAAAATTCTTTCATCATGGACAATTTCACTTGTTATCATATAATTATTCACTCTCATATTCTATAGAATTTTAAAACTAAATCTTATAGTAATTTCTAATATTTTATCATTGAACATTTACTTGATGCATGTAAATTAAATTTGTGTGCTATACTTTACTTTATAGTAAAAGGTTAATCTCCGCTAGAAATAACTCTGCTATCTGAAGCCATTTTTGTTTGGTCTCCTCATCAGATCTGCTTTTTTCTATGAATTTTTTACCTCTCTCTAAATTTTCAAGAGCAAGTTCTAAATTTCCTAATTCTTTATCGCAAATCCCTAACTTAATATAAGTTTGAAAAGCATACCAATCGTTGGAACTTATTTCAATCGATTTGAGAAATTCCATTTTGGCTTTTCCGTAATCTTGAAACGACATCAACATTTCACCGTAAGTATCGTGATACATTCCATTATCTGGGTCATCTTGAATTAGGTTTTTTATAACTTCTATGGCTTCATCTTTTCTAGTTAAATATTGTAACCAGTAGGCCTTATAAATGAGTAAATTTTTATCATTTGGATAACCATCTAATAAATCATTGATGATTTTAAGACCAGCTTCTATGTTTCTCTTTTCCTTGAGAATATATGCCCTTTTTATTTCGACATTTTTATGCTCGGCAGGAAACATTTCAAGAATTTCATCTAAAAAATCTAGTAAATCATCATATTTATTAAAATAAATCAATACGCTCTCTTTAGCAAGGTAAAGATCGTAATCATCTGGATTAAGTTTTATAGCCTTATTGAATTCCTCAATGCTTTCTTCAAAGTTATCGTATTTTTGTGCGATCTTCTTTTCAGAACTATAAGTTTGGACTTCATGCCATATCAGACCTTTCAACTTATCGTAAACATCAAAGAGTTTCTTCTCTTTTTCCACTTTGTAAGCCAAGTATTTGATATAATCTGGCAGAAATCTCCTTAAGGCTTCACGTAGACCCTCTTTAAATAGGTTTCCACAAATCTCTTTTAAAATAGCAGTAATAGTTGATTCTAAACTAGTTGAATAGGTTTTATCCTTTTCTTCTTCATAGAGTATATTTAAATATGTAAATTTAGTGATGTGTTCTTCGACTACAGCGTTTAATGTCCTTTCCAATTTCTCATTAGCCTGGAAATAATATATCTCATCACTTTTTCCCTCTAATTTAAAGAATTTAATAGGATAAATCTTTTTCTCAACAATTTGTAGAATATGAAACTCTAGAACTACCAATTC
>JAGXOB010000114.1:0-2012 GCA_019894735.1 Promethearchaeota archaeon
ATACTGCAGTTAAGGATTGGTGGCTTGCACATTCAGAAAGAGAAGAATATTATGGGGAATATGCAGCTAGTTTGGCTTTGATGAGCACAAAACTTATGATAGAAAAAGCCTCTCTAATTAAACCAGAAAATAATGAGGGATTGCGATTACTCCTTGAAGCATTAATAAGTTGTGGAGTAGCCATGAGTATTGCTGGAAGTAGTCGTCCTTGTAGTGGTTCAGAACATTTGTTTAGCCATGCACTTGATATAATTGATGCTCCCAGAGCAATGCACGGCGAACAGTGTGGTGTTGGATCAATATTGTCTGCATATTTACATAATGCAAATTGGAAACAAATTAGAAACACTTTAAGAAAAATTGGAGCACCAACAACAGCAAAAGAATTAGGTATTGAAAATGAAAATATTATCAAAGCACTTGAAATGGCTCCAAAAATACGTCCTGAACGTTATACAATTCTCCATAAGCTAAACCTGAACCATAAAGAATACGAAAAAGCCTCAAAAAAAACCGGAATAGTAGAATAATAACGCTATAAAAACGTAAAGTAATTAATTTCATTATTTTTTCATTTCAACAAAATTAAATTATAAAAACTAAATGCAAATTAGTTTAATTTTAAAAATTTTTAAAATTGCAACTAGAAAATAGAATTATGGATCTAAAAAAAACTATAAAAAACAATAATTAAAATACTAAAAATGCAAATAAGAAGATTATAAGAGCTTTCTAAAAAAGAGAAAAAAAATTGAATAAACAAAATATTTTGCTTGGAACTTGCGGTTGGAGTTATCCTGAATGGGAAGGAAAATTCTATCTAAAAGGAGAAAAAAGAAAACTTCACGTTTATTCCAATATTTTTAAAACAGTAGAAATTGATTCAACTTTTTATTGTTATCCATCAAAAAGAACTGTAATAGGATGGCTGCAATATTCGCCACCAAATTTTATTTTTTCAGCTAAATTACCGAAAGTAATTACTCATGATAAAAAACTTGGACTATTAGGCAAAATAAAAAATGATTTAGATAACTTTCAAGATTTGATGCGACCACTTCAGGTACATGGAAAACTTGGTTGTCTACTTATTCAGCTACCTCCCAGTTATACTTTTAATCTTGAAAATCTTAGAGAATTTTTTGAGCTATTAGATCCAAGGTTCAATTTTGCAGTAGAATTCCGAAATTTGACTTGGATAAGAGATGAAACTTGGAGTCTTCTTCGCGAATATAAAATTGCATATACAATAGTAGATGAACCATTGCTCCCACCAGAAGTCCAATTGACAGCAGACTTTTCATATTTCAGGTGGCATGGTAGAGGACAAAAACCATGGTTTGACTACAAATATTCTGAAGAAGAGATTGATCCCTGGATACCTAAAGTAAAACAAACATCTAAAACTGTAAAGATAGTTTATGGATATTTTAACAATCATTATCATGGATATGCACCTGAAAATTGTTTATATTTAATTGAAAAACTTGGATTATTGTCTGAAATTCAGAAAAAGAGAAGAAAGAAAACAAAAAGAAAACAATCTAAGCTGGAAGGCTTTTTATAAATAATATTTTTTACTATATCCAAATGAATTGTGATTATTTTCTTAACAAGTATTATTTAAAAAAAATAATCTATTTTTTGTTTAGTGCACGTTCATAACTTTTCACTATAAGGGGCAATATAGATTTAAGATCTATTGGATCAAGGGGTAAACAAACCCATTTTTTCAAAGTTTTCCCCCCAACATTAAAGGGCTTTGTTTCGTGTAGTTTTTTAATTTCTATTATTTCAAACTCAGTTAATTTAGTTATAACTACTGCTTTGGTAATTAGTCCGGCAAACATTTTTCCGTTTGCCAAATAACAGGGACACCCCAACATCTTCTTGGATGTAACTTTATACCAACCTATAATCTCTTTTTCTAGAGATTCTCGTAATTTAGAGGTAAGCTCCTCATTGTACCATTTCAAGATTATCAACTAAAAGATAAACGCTTTTTCTTTGAT
>JAGXOB010000114.1:2107-4972 GCA_019894735.1 Promethearchaeota archaeon
GAACTTCTCGTAATTTAGAGGTAAGCTCCTCATTGTACCATTTCAAGATTATCAACTAAAAGATAAACGCTTTTTCTTTGATAAATATAGAGTTGATCGAGGAATTAAAATATTTTATAGAAAAATAGGTGTTAATATCTGAAAAGTACTTATAATCTTTAACTTAAACATTATTTTCAAGTTAAAATATCTTTTTTAAGAAAAATAGTTAGTTGTTAAACTTCAAATTCTTGCAAATTGAAGACTAACATATCTAATTCTTATTTATCATCCTTAGATTCATGTTGCACTTTTCGTTTTAGGTTTTGATGGTGTTGGTGGAGATTTGAAGGTTTCAACAAAATTAATTTCAGATATTTCACTCAATAGTCTTTGAGTATCCATTGCAATACCTCTTTTTGCAATTTGGATACCTTCAATATAGAAAGTGTCTTCAGGCATGTTAATGGTTAAAGTATTTTCTTTAAGAGTGATAATAAACTTTGTCTGATCTGCTAAAGGTATTCTACGATGGACAAGAGCTCCAACTTTCTGTTTTTTGGCGTTAATTTTTTCAGCTATTACAGCGTCGTAGATAAGGGTCTTTCCAGCTAGAGGAGGATTAAAGTCCAAGAGAACTCTTCCAGCTCCAATTGAGCGGACAATTGCCATTTTTTCATTGTATTCTACACGCATTCCTATAACGGGATTTTTTCCTTTGGAGATCAAGTGTTTTAATGGAATGCGTTTAACTTTTTCGGGGTCCCTTTGTCCAAAAGCTTTTTCTGGTGAAATTTCAACTATCTGAGATTTTCCTAATTTCATTGATAAAAGAGATTCATCCAGAGGTTTGAGTACCCAGCCCTCACCTATAACTATGAGTTTAGGTTCATAAATTTCACCCTCTTTGTATAATTCTTCTTTTTTTGCTATCTCTTCAAAAGTTGTGTCAAATATTTCGCCAGTTTCTTTAATTTTAGCGGTATAATTTAGTAATATAAAATCTCCTTTTATAAGTGGCATTATAATTCATCCTACTCTAACGAGTCAAAGTTAAGTTTAACACAATAATAAAAAGATTGTCTTCCTCTAATTACATATTGCGTTTAGTCTAATGTTTTTTTCATTTAAAAAAAATTGTTATATCATCTTTTTAGCTCTAGAAACATTTAGAAGAGAAAAAGAAAGGATTAAATTACTTTTATATTAAAACTCTTTTTATTTTAAAATATGTAAAAGAAAAACCAAAAAAAGTCAATAAAACAAATAACATCAAGATTTGAATTCTGATTTCACTTTCATCTGTCTCCTTTTTCGGTTGTAACTCAAAGCAAAAGAGTGTGCTGCATCACGAATTTGTCTTAAAAGGAGCATCATTTTCTTATTAGGATTAAAACTCAGAGGTAAAGGGGAGTTTGGAAAATAAATTTCTTCTTTTTCTTTAGCTAGACCTATAATAGAAATATCCAGATCTAAAGAAATTAAAGCTTTTTTGGCAGCTTTAGTCTGACCCAATCCACCATCAACTACTATCAAATCAGGCATTTTAGCTCCTTCCATCTTCAAACGTTTATACCTTCTAGTAACAACTTCGTTCATGGCTAAAAGATCGTCTTGTCCAACAAAAGTTTTAATTCTAAATTTTCGGTAATTGCGTTTATCTGGTTTACCATTTTTATAACGAACCATTCCAGAAACAACATGTTCTTGACCTAGATTAGATATGTCAAAACACTCGATTATATTCGGAAGAGATGGAAGATTTAATGCAGTTTGCAAATCAAGTAATAAACTATTATCTTTTGAAGAAGAATCCAGATTTTTTTCAGCTAGTTTAACTAGGCTTAGTTTTTCAGCTTTGTAAGGAACAAATAACTTAACAGAAGCTAATCTTTTTGATGAAAGAAAAGTTTCTAAAGCTTTTTTTTCTGCTTTATCAATCCAACAAGATTGATTAAGAAGAATTTCATTAGGTATTTTATTTGTGCTATAAAAAGCTTTTAAAAAATCTTGCTCAATATTGAGTTGAAAATCCATCGAAAAATCTTTTTTTCCTAGAAGGACACCTTTTCGAATACTCATTTGAACCACTAAAAATTTTTCGTCAATTCTCTTAAAAGCTATAATATCTTGATCAAACATTCTTTCTTTATCAACAATTTGATTTAGAGAAAGAAGTTTAATGGAAAAAATCTGATTTCTCAGTTCAATTGCACATTCAAAATTTTTCAGTTTAGACACAACTGCCATTTGTGATCTAAGTTCTTCTATTGTCTGTTCATAATTTCCTTTAAGAAATGAACGTGCTCGATCAACCTGAATAACATATTGTTTTTCAGTAACATTTCCAATACAAGGAGCTGAACATAATCCGATATGATAATTTAGACAAGCTCTTTTAGGAAATTTTTTGCAAATGCGTAGTTTAAAGACTTTAATAACAAGTCTTTGAAGGTCTTGTCGCGTAAATCCATCAGTATATGGTCCAAAAGATTCGAGTTTTTGAGAGACACGACGAGAAGTTAACAATCTGGGAAATTTTTCTTTTGTTAATGAAATGTAAGCAAAAGTTTTCGCATCTTTTAAATCGATGTTGTATTTGGGTTTGTTTTTTTTTACTAATCTGTTCTCTAAAAGTAAGGCTTCAGTCTCGTTATTTACAATAATCCAATCGATACTCTTTATTTTTGATAAAAGATGCTGAGTTTTAATGGGTTTTTTGGAAGATGTAAAATAACTTCTAAGTCGAGATCTTAGATGTTTTGCTTTGCCAATATATAATAAATTACCTTCATCATCTCTGAAAAGATAGACTCCCGGATCGGTAGGAACATTAACGCTTTTAAAATCTGAAGAACCAGATATATTTATCATTATTGCACTTTT
>JAGXOB010000114.1:5069-7157 GCA_019894735.1 Promethearchaeota archaeon
TCGCTACCTTAGTTTTCATCTCAGAATTCTTAAACAGTTTTCTAAGGAATTCTCCTGTATATGATTTGTTTTCTTCTGAAATTTTCTCAGGAGTACCTATTGCCATAATTTGGCCACCAGCATCTCCTCCTTCAGGACCTAGATCAATTAGGTAATCACAGTTTTTGATCACATCAAGATTATGTTCAATAATGTATACAGTGTTTCCTTTTTCGACAAGATTATTTAAAACCTTTATCAATCTTTTTGTATCATCAAAATGAAGCCCAGTTGTTGGTTCATCTAATAAATAAACTACATGACCAGACTTATTTTTACTTAGTTCCCGAGTTATCTTGACTCTTTGACTCTCTCCTCCTGAAAGCGTAGTAGAACTTTGACCTAATTTTATATACCCTAATCCAACATCCATTAAGGTCTTTAGTTTACGATATATTCGTGGTATATTTTCGAATTTACTGGTTGCTTCCTCAACAGTCATATCAAGAACTTCAGCAATGTTTTTTCCTTTATAAAAAACGCTTAATGTCTCTTTATTGTAGCGTTTTCCTTTGCATTCTTCGCATTGGACATAAACATCTGGAAGAAAATTCATTTCGATTTGTAAAACGCCATCTCCTCTACAAGCTTCACATCTGCCTCCTTTTACATTAAAGGAGAATCGACCTGCTTTGTATCCCCGAGTTTTAGCTTCTATTGTTGAAGCAAATAAATGTCTTATTTCATCAAAAACTTTTGTATATGTTGCAGGATTGCTTCTAGGAGTTCTACCAATTGGACTTTGATCAATAACAATTACACTTTTTATTATTTCAGGAATTTCTATGGAACTAAGTTTACCAATTTTGTCAACTCGTATATCAAATTCTGTTTTTAAAGAAGGAATAAGAGTTTGATTCATGAGTGTACTTTTTCCTGAACCTGAAACACCAGTAATACCACATAAAACACCTATAGGTAGATGTACATCAATTTCCTTTAAATTGTTCTCTTTTGCACCTCTGATGATTATAAAATCTTTGGGAATTCTCCTTTTTTTAGGAACTTTAATACTTAATTTTCCTGAGAGATATTTTCCGGTAATACTTTTCCTGTTTTCCATTATTTGGTCGAGTTTTCCTTCTGCAACAATTTGACCTCCATGGACACCAGCTCCGGGTCCCATATCTACAATATAATCAGCACTACGAATGGTCTCTTCATCATGTTCTACAACAATAACTGTGTTTCCAATATCTCTTAATCTATGAAGAGTATTAATTAATTTGAAATTATCTCTTTGATGTAGACCAATACTTGGTTCATCTAGAATGTAAAGAACTCCCATTAAATTACTTCCAATTTGAGTAGCTAATCGAATTCTTTGAGCTTCTCCTCCTGAAAGCGTTTTTGCTGCTCTAGACAGAGTAAGATAGCCAATGCCTACATTTTTTAGGAATCCTAATCGTTCATTAATTTCTTTGAGGATAGCTTTGGCTATAATTAATTCTTTTTCATTTAGCTGTGAATCAAGGTTCATAAAGAAGGTTACAGCTTGTTCAATTGACAGATCTGTAATGTCAATAATACTTTTTCCAATTATTTTAACTGCAAGAGGAACGGGTTTGAGTTTCTTTCCTTTGCAAACAGAACATTGAGAAGATCTCATAAATTTTTCTATGCTTGCCTTTCTCCAATCACTTTCAGTTTGGTGATAGAGTCTCATTGTTTGGGGAACTACGCCTTCCCAACCTTTTCTCATCCACATGCTTGCACCGTTTGACCAATTTCCTTCAATTGGATCTTTATCTCCGAATAGTAAAACATTAAGTTGGTTTTTTGTAAATTTTTCAATTGGCGTAAATACATCAAAGCCATGCTTTTTTCCAACTATGGCAAGTTGTTGTATTCTCCAACTGAGGTCCATCTTCCCATATACTGCAAGAGCACTATTCATTATTGATTTTGTTTTATCGGGTATCATTAAATCTTCAGAAATCTCAAAAACTTCACCTAGACCATGACAAGAAGGACAAGCTCCAAAGGGTGAATTAAAGGAAAACATTCGAGGTTCAAGACTTTCAAATACTATTTCTGGATGATTTGGGC
>JAGXOB010000115.1 GCA_019894735.1 Promethearchaeota archaeon
CTGCAATATTGAATCTTTAATTAGAATTAATTAGCAAAACAAGAAAGAATTGATACTGATTCTACTTGAAAATGCTTACAGTTTCCTTCTCTTTTTTTCCTTTGAAACCATTTCCTCGTCTAGCCCAAGCATTTTTAGTATTAAAACTAAAATTCAAATTAGAAGCTTTTTGCTTATTTTGAACTCTTTTAGAGAAACATGTATTACAATACACTGGTCTTTCTGCTTTGGGTTTAAAAGGTACCATGGCGTTTTTGCCGCACTCATTACATTTGATTTCAAATCCTCTATTTTGTGACGTATACAATCACCTCTATTTGTTTCGTTGAAATTGAAAATAGAAATTCCCAATTATAGTTTGCATGAGAGTGAAGCATCTGATTTAAATCTTTACACAAATAACAGCTAAATTGAAGGCTTAACTATTAATTATGCTATTGTAACCCGATGTTTATTACGCGAATACTTTGTTTCTTTCCAAAAGTTATCTCCAACTAGTTTAGTCACTTTTTTCACCTTGAATAATTCAATAATATTTGTTGATTTTAATCTTGTACCACATTTCTTAAAAGTTTCAGAAACAACTAATTTAATTGAATTAATTTATTTTTTAGGAGGTGAAGTTATAGTGTCTGAACCAACCATAAATATTCCTGAACGACTCCAACAAATGGGGAAAACTGTTCAAGATTATAGAGACGCAGTAGTTGCCCATTTTAAAGATATGGAAGTAGATGTAAAAGATTGGAATTTTAATATTGGAAAAACACAGGAAGAATATACTGTTGAAGTTAAGGTTAAATTATCTATAAAACCAAAAATTAAACAATAGCTACCTTATGCATCTTCATCTTTTTTTGATTAAGAAAACATGATTTCTTAATAATAGGTACTGATTAGACATCCATTTTGATCGGATTTTAAACTATTAACGTAATAATTTTATAGCTTTTTCTTATTTCATTTTATCGATTTTCCCTTTGTAACTTCTTATGTTTTCTTCACAAACACCGTTTTTCCATTTACATATTCCACTAACTATTTCACCTAGATAATATTCGAACTCTTCAGTTGTAATATTGTTGGCACATTCAACGCGATAAACTATTTCATCTTTTTCTCGACTTGCTGTAATTGCGACTAATACATTACTATCTTTCAAGTTCTACACCTAACGCATATTTTATGGCATTTCAAATTTAAGCTATTCTATAGAGAAGATTTGACTGCAAAAAAGTATGTAGGTTTTTTAGCGTTTAGTCCATAGAGTACCAAAACAGATAAAAACTCGCTTAGTATCCTTGAAAGCACTAAGGTGAGGATGCCAAATGCCGTCTGAAATATTTAATGTTGATAAATTTGTAGAAATAAGTGCTATTGCAAAATATTGTCATGTAAAGAGACTTAAGGAAACTGTAAAATTAAAACTAAGAACTCCATCGAGATTATACACTCTAAAAGTGGAACCAATAAACTCTGATGAAATTATAAAAAAACTAAAGTGTGAAATACGAGAACTTTAAACTCAAAATATCTTGTTTTTCAAAAATATATTATCATATTTAGAGATGTAGTTGAATACATTAGTATTTATCTAACAAGCACATACCTTAAAATATATTTTCTATAATTTGTTGTGCATATTTTTTTTGGTGCGGTCGCCGGGATTTGAACCCGGGTCACCAGGTTGGCAACCTGGAGTGCTGACCAAACTATACTACAACCGCTTTTACACTGAACTACGTATTCTTCACGATCTTCTCTTAAAAAGTATTATGTTTTATAGCTATCTCTTTCATATTTCTTTTTAAAAATTTATAATCATTAATTAGAAATAAATGACTTTTACATCGACAATCTGACGAACCAAATTTAGGTATTGCTATTCCTTTTATGCCGATTAATTTTGCGAGATTGCATTCTTCCTTTTTAATACCTTTCTTGATGAAAACTTTCATTATTTTTGTTTTATCATTATTAAGAAGATAATCAATGTGCCAAAACAGTTTTTTCTCTTTGCGGAGATGTCTGTTAATGCGTTGGTTTAAATTAGATTGAGCTGAACCCACATATGCATACATCCCAATATTAAATAGCACATTTCCCAAAGATCCTACCCTTATACAGGTTGTATTCGCTACTTGGATAATTAATGCGTAAACAGCTTTCAAATAACAACAACCAATTTTGTACATCAAATAATTTCTATTATTAATTCAAAAATTACTCTATATAATTTCTATTAATGTATTTTCTAGTTCTTTCTTATTTCGGACTATAGCATCTGAATGATAAATTATCCACGGACTTAAACGCTTGATACTTGAAAATACAATAATTTTTTTGCCATTATTTTTTGCAAAAAACAATTCCATACATGCACCAGCTGAAAGTATAGGCATAAAAACAACCATTATGTCACATCTTTTAGCATCATTTAAATCTCTTTTAATAAACTCTGATGCAGATGTTTCATTCCACCAGCATTTCTTATCTCCTACGTAGAGCCTCTTTTCTCGTAACCATGGATTAATTACATCAAAGCCTACTCTTTGGCAAATTTCTGTAATTGTTGATCTATAATCTTGTTTTTTCTCCATGCCCAGAATAGGGCCTGAAAGGAATACTTTCTTTCTCATTTTTAAAACAGGAATTAAAACTAAAGGATCTTTATTATCCTTTATTATTTAATTCTGATTCAAGCAATTTAAGCATCTTGTCAGCGTTATTAGTAGGAGGTTTGCAACTATGATTGCTGCAAATATAAGCTGTAGCTTTTTTATCCAATAATTTATATTCATTTTCATTTTTTTCAGGAAGATAATGTTTAACGACAACATTTGGTAAATAATTCGAATTTAATACTGCGCGTAAATTCTGAAAACTATCCTCATTTAGATTTCCAACCAAAGTGACCTTATGAGATGCGCCAATTGCATAATCTACACCTATAAGCAAAAACGTATAACCTAATGGTGAAATAGTAATCTCTTCAGAAAAAATTCTTAACATTTTTTTTGCCATGTTCTCGTACTTTAAATTCCCTGATAAAATAGCTAGACGTTGCAAAATCAAAAGCGCAACTGAATTTCCAGAAGGAATTGCACTATCGTGTACTTTTTTAGTTCTAGGCATCGCATTTTCTGAATTTTTTGCAGTAAAATAAAACCCGCCTCTCTCAAAATCCCAAAACTCTTTAGACATTATCTCAATCAATTCTTTTGCCATATCCAAATACTTTTTATCAAAACAAGCTTCATAAATTTCTAGAAATCCCCATGCTAAAAATGCATAATCGTCTATGAAGCCAGTAATGGCGCTTTCATTTTTCGCAAATCTATGATATAATTTTCCTTTTTTTGTTTTCATGGTACTCCAGATAAATTCGGAGGCTTTAATGGCAGCTTTCAGATATTTTGGTTTGTTTAATATTCGGCTTATTTTAGCCAAAGCTGCTATCATTAAACCGTTCCAATCTACTAAGATTTTTTTATCTTTGAAAGGGCGAATTCGCTCCTCTCTTTTTTTAAGTAGTAGTTTTTGAATTTTTCCCATTTTTAAAATCAGTTTTTCTACTGATATATTAAACTCTTTAGCTACCTGAGATAAGGGTCTTCTTAAGTGTAAAATGTTTCTTCCGCTCCCTTTTTGCATGGCTTCAGGATAATTACCTTTTATTTCTAGATTGAATATTGCCAGCGCTAATTCTTGTAACTCAGACGGAAGAGTTTTTCTAATTTCTTCTTCACTCCATAAATAGAATTTCCCTTCCACACCTTCGCTATCTGCATCCTCAGCAGTATAAAATCCGCCTTCTTGTGATGTGAGGTCCCTAAGTACATACTCAAGAATTTCTTTAGCTGTTATTTCAAATTTTTTCTCATTAGTTACTTGAAATGCTTCAATGTATGCAATGGCCATTAGAGCTTGATCATATAACATCTTTTCAAAATGTGGTACCAACCACTGTTTATCTGTAGAGTATCTGTGTAAACCAAAACCTACTTGATCAAAAATGCCACCTAACCTCATGTTTTGAAGAGTCTTTTTTGTCATCATTAACGCATTTTTGTTTTTTGTTCGTTTCCAATATCTAAGCAAAAATAATAGATTATGCGGAATGGGGAACTTTGGAGCGCGATTAAATCCTCCATTTTGATTATCAAAATTCAGAAAAAGCTTTTCAAAAGTATCATCCAGTATATCGCTTCCGATTTCTCTTTCTGACATCCGTTGTTCAAGACCATCCAATCTGAGCATGACTTCTTTTCCCATTTTTTTTAACTCTGATTTGCGAGTTTTCCAGATTTGTTCTATTTGGGGGATTAGATTAATCATTCCAACAATCCCATATTTATCTTCTTTTGGAATATAGCTACTAACAAAAAAAGGGGTTCTATCAGGTGTCATTATTACATTTAGTGGCCATCCACAGTTTCGTCCCATTATTTGACATATTTTCATGTAAATATTATCAAGATCAGGTCGCTCTTCTTTATCAACTTTTATACAAATGAAAGCTTTGTTCATTAATTTAGCAACTTGGCTATCGTTGAAACTTTCTTTTTCCATTACATGACACCAATGACACGAAGAATATCCTATGGAAACAAACACAGGTTTATCTTCTGTTTTGGCTCTTGTAAACATCTCTAAATTCCATGGATGCCATTTCACTGGATTGTAAGCATGTTGAAGCAAATAAGGACTTTTTTCATGAATTAGTTCATTTGGCTTTTTTTCTTTTGGAACTTCACCTTGCATTTACTCAGTCTCCTCAAAATATTTTAAAAAAAACCTCTTTTATTAATAATCTTATTACTTCATAAATACCCTTTCTCCAACTAGGATTTAGTTATTCTTCAATATTTTGCGTTGATGATGAAATTTAAGAAACATTATACCAATAATTGATTAGAAAATTACAGCTTTGTACTGAAAAAAACTTTTTTTGTTTTTTTAAAGTCACTAATTATATAAGTTTCGCATCAGAATTAAGAATCATGCAGGCAAGAATTGGAATTATTGGTGGAACCGGTCTGTATGACCCAAATTTGCTAAAAGATACAAAGGAATTAGTTGTCGAAACCCCTTATGGGGCTCCTTCTGACTTAATTACTATAGGTGAGTTAGCTGGGAAACGTGTAGCTTTCTTACCCCGACATGGAAAGAAACACACTATAAGACCAACAGATGTTAATTCAAGGGCAAATATTTTTGCTCTGAAAAAACTTGGTGTTACACAAATATTTGCTCCTGCCGCGGTCGGTTCATTGAGGGATGAATATGAACCTGGTGATATAGTGTTTGTTGATCAATTTATTGATAGAACAACTAAACGTGAACAATCTTTTTATTCCAACGAAAAAGTCTGTCACATTTCAGTTGCTGAACCAATGTGTAATACTCTTAGAAAAACTTTGATTAATACAGCTAGTGATCTTAATATAAAATTTCATAAAGATGGGACCTATGTTTGTGTCGAAGGTCCCAGATTTTCAACAAAAGCCGAATCCAGAATGTTCAGAACTTGGAATGCAGATGTGATAGGTATGACCCTTGTCCCCGAATGTGTTCTAGCCAGAGAAGCTGAGTTATGTTATGCGTCTATATCAACTATTACAGATTATGATGTGTGGAAGGATCATCCTGTTAGTGCTGATGAGGTAGTTACAACAATGAAGGTTAATGTAGAAAAAGTGAAAAGTCTAATTTTGAAATCAATAAAGTATTTACCTGAAGAATCAGGTTGTGAGTGTAGAAAAGCTTTGAATAACGCATTTTTATGAGGTAGATTACTGAAATGGATAAACAAAATAATTGTAAACTTGATATTAAATCGAAAATACGTCGTATACCTGAATTTAAAGGAGTAGTTTTTTGGGATATAACTCCTCTATTAAAGGATAAAATCTGTTTCAAGGAATGCATTCGACTTTTAGCTGATCATTATAGAAAAACTCCTATTGATGTTGTGGTTTCAAATGAAGCTAGAGGTTTTATTGTTGGGTCTGCATTAGCTTATGAGCTTGGAGTCGGTTTTGTTCCAATACGAAAAAAAGGAAAGCTTCCATATACTTGTATAGATCTTACTTATAAAAAGGAATATGAATGTGATTGCATTGAAATCCACGAAGATGCAATCGAGCAAAATCAGAAAGTATTATTAATTGATGATTTATTGGCAACTGGTGGTACAATAAAAGCAAATATCCAATTGGTTGAAAAGCTAGGTGGAGAAATAGCTGGAATAGGATTTCTGATTGAATTAGATTATCTTAATGGTCGACAAGCTATCGGCGACGATTATGATATTTACTCACTTACTCATTATGAAAACACTAAACCAATCAATGAAACTTCCTATACATAGACTCAATTAAAAATAACTCATATTCTCCATTTTCTTTCTCTTTTAATATTAACTGATTTCTGCAAAAAATGCTGTGCAATGTATCGTATTTTTAAGCGCTTTAATATAAAATTACACATTATTCTAAAAAAACCCCCCGAGATAGCGTTCTTTAGACTGCTAAAGCTTTTCTCCCCCCAAGTATACTTAGGGTTATTATTCGGTGTTGGTTTGAGTTGAATGTAAAAGAAGCTAAGGCTATGAAAAAGACTCTAAAAGAGTTGAAAGAATGTTACGTCGATTTTGGAAATTCAATGAAAGATACTGCCAACGCTGTGGGATCAACAAAAAAACTTTGGCGTGAAGGCAACAAGTCACGATTAATAAAACTTGGTTTAACTCTTGTTTGTTTTCCAGAACCTACTCCCATAAGTGAGAGTATAGGTGCTTGTTTTATAGCAGCTGGTTTAGTTCAGAAAGGAATCCAGAGCAAAGCTATTTATCTTGAGGATATAACAAAAGCTTTTAAAACTACTTTAAAAGATGTGTTAGAAACACAAAATTCTATACGCGTTTAATAATTGTAACTATTTTTTCATTTTATAAAAGTTAGTGTTAATTCAGGATTTACATTTTTGATTTCATATTGCTGTTTTAAGATAATTTATGATTTTTATATCTCAAATAGAATTTTTAACCAACTCAAAACATTTTGATAGTGCAATAGTGATTTTTCCATCATAGTTAAATAACAAGAACATAGACTGAGTCTTTATAGAGTCTAAATTGGAGAGAAATGT
>JAGXOB010000116.1 GCA_019894735.1 Promethearchaeota archaeon
GGCATAATGACATCTCTTACTTCTTCTGAAAATTCCAAATCTCCGCTTAAAATTGAACGAGCAATCCACATTTTTCCTGCGTTCCAAAACGCTTCCCAACCGTATTCTATTCCAGCTGGACACGCGTCAACCATTCCTTCGTAAAGAACTGTACCTTGTTTTCCAGTGAACTCCCCTATTCCTTCTCTACTAGGCTCTCCCGAATAAGCAAACCTACACGCTTTACAGTGAATACACTTATATATTTCTTTCTCCAATTCTTTTAATCTTTCCATTCCAGTTTTAGCCATTTTTTTTACCTCCTTACTCAGTTATGGAAGAGCAAGCCTCCCGGGATGCATTATCATATTAGGATCAAAAATCTTCTTCATCGTTCTCAAATATTTCCAATACATTCCTGCTTGAGAATAAGTGAGAGGTGCGTGGATGTATGGATCTGGACGATAATTCAACCAACCTTGCTTAAGCGCATATTCTGTTGTTTCTCTATTCATCTCTTGAACTTTTTCGAGATCTGATTGTTTTGTGCTATCGAAACAAATAATTGGCATACATATTGCTTGCCTACAACGCTCAATACTAGCAATCCACATAACTGGTGGAAAACCATATTTCTCCATAGCAGCAGTATACATTTCAGCAAAATGGGCGCATTCGTTCCATGGGGTATAGAATGTAATGAATAAAAATCCTGCCTCCCAGAGCGCATAAGGAACCGCGATTTTATTTGGTTTCTTCAATCTGCTTGCGATTTGCTTGGGATGTAGTTTCTGAGGTTTTATATTATCAGGGTCTTTAGCTCTATTTTTTTTGAAATCTTCAGCCATTTTATTGATTCTATTAACCACATAATCTAACTCTTCAGCTGTCTGGCACCAGACCTCCCAATTCATCCACCACTTACTAATTCCTAATTGTTCGTAGAATTCGTAATCGTGAGGAACTTTATCCTTTGGCCAACGCGTCATTACAAGAGGATAATTTCCACCTTGAACCATAACGGTGTTGTGAGCAATTCCAAATTCTTGTTTTCCAATTTCTAATGTTAGGTTCTGCATATCCTCAGGATTGGACATGCCCCACACAACTACAGTCTTAAATTTTGGATGTGGATAAATTTTAACTGCGACTTTAGTCATTACGCCTAGAGTTCCTTGTGAACCCATTAAAAAGGACCAGATATCTGGACCTAGTCCGTATTTATAAAACGGTTTCGCAAATGGAAGAGCCCATGAACCAGTTCGCACAATATCTCCGTTTGGAAACACTATCTCACCGCACATAAAGTTATCACCTTGTGGACCAACAGAGCTAGTGTAGAGGGAAAACCCTCTATCGATAGCATCACCCATTACGGTAGAAGCTGGTGGAGCTCCGTCTGGTACGGGAGGCGCCCACTCTGGATAATTTTTGTGCATGTAAGCCCAAAGCTTTCCAATCGTGACTCCCGGTTCGACTACGACGTATCGATTATCTGTATCAACTTCGATAATTCTATCCATTCTACCTAAATCAAGCATAACTCCAGCAGGCTTAATAGTTGGACACGCGAAACCGCCAGATAGTCCGGCTGAAATTGGTGAGACTGCGATTTTTTCTGCAGAGCAATAAAGTAGTATTTTACGAATTTCTTCCACGTATTTAGGACGTACGACGATATCAGGAATTTGTGACTCTAATCCCATTACAGATTTGGAAAGATATGACGCTGTAATTGCCTTGTTATTGGTGGCGTAATCTTTGCCTACAATACCAACCATAGCATCTAAATCTTTATCATCTGGTAATTTATAGCTCATATTTTTATACCTTTTATTCTTTTTTTTTAGTTATAGAATTTAGATTAATTATTCTTTATACGTTCGAAAATTAATTGCTTAATTTTAAATTTGTTATTACGAGATTTCATGAAATAGATGTTTTTTACTTATAATTATATAGTTGAATTCTACAGATGTTAAACTATTCCGAGCTGGAAGAAATGTCTAAAAAAATAATTGCCTTGAGACAAAAAAAAAAATAATTTTTCGGGATATTTTAGAGTTAACTACTACTGGATAGCGAAGTTAATTTTCTCATTTTCAAAAGTGTTCTTCTTTTTGTATCGTTAATAATAAACTTCCGAAAAATTTCATTGTTGTCGTCTATAAATTCCCAAAATTCTTCGTAGATCTCTTGTAAAGTCATAGTGTTTTTTTTATTAAAATTTTCTTCGAAATTACTTACTTTCTGCCTAAATTTCGGCTTCTCTGAAATTTTTTTTGATGGTATCTTTTCTGAATTGATAGATTGGTAAAGATCTAAGCTATTAACAAAATGTTCCTTATAACTAGGCTTAAGCCTCTTTTCTTTTTTTTCATCTCCCGGATTTAATTGAAAATCTACCTTCTGATACCCACGAATTGAGAAATTTTTATCGATAAATAATTGAAAGTGATGTTGACATACTTTGTCTTGAGGGACCGAGATAGTTGTTAATTGAGATGCTTGATTTACTACAGATTTGGGAATTTGAATAACTTTCTTAGATTTACATACAGGACAAATGACCTCAATATAACGATTAATTGCTATTGCTTCCATTAGAATTTCAAAAACTAATGTACTTTTTCGTCTTACCATTTATCTACATTTTAGAATATAAATACCTCTAATTTTGAAAACAATATACTTTCACCCTTCAAAACTAAATTTTAAGTTCAATAAATTATAATCCTTCTTATAATCTTTTCAAAGTGACAATTTTTATTATGAGCGTTCAAATAACTGATATGGATGTTTTCTTTAACCCCAAATCAATTGCTATTATCGGTGCTTCAGAGTCTTTTAAATTTGGTTATACGATGACAAATTATTTGTTGAATTCGAAATTTAAAACATATCCTGTAAATATAAATAAAGATATTATTTTTGGTCATAAAGTGTTCAAAAATATTAATGATATACCAGAAAATATAGAATTGGCAATTGTCGTCGTAAATAATGAACATGTGCTTCAAATAGTGAAAGATTCTGTCAAAAAAGGAGTTAAAGGAATAATAATAGAAACTGCGGGTTTTGCTGAAACGGGTATCGAACAATTTGTTAACATCCAAAAAGAAATAGAGGTAATTGCTAAAAATTCGAATGTAAGAATAATTGGTCCTAATTGTGTTGGTGTTACTAACTTTAATAACAAATTTACTACCGCAGAAATAGATTTTGATCAATCTATAGAAAATGGCACGATTTCTGTTATCGCACAGTCAGGTGTATTAGGAAATATATTTGTTGAATGGTCAGCAAGTCAGAAAATTGGTTTTTCGAAAACAATAACACTTGGAAATAAAGTAGATGTTGATGAAATCGATATGCTAGAGTATCTTGAGAAAGATGTGAATACGAATGTAATAACAATCTATTTAGAAGGCGTGAAACGAGGACCAAAGTTAGTAGAAATTCTAAGAAAATTGACTAAACCCGTTTTAATTTTAAAAAATGGTCGTAGCGAACTTGGAGCGCAAGCGATAAAGAGTCACACTGGTTCTATTGCTGGAAACGATAAAATTTACGATTCGATTTTCAAACAATATTCTGGTATTTATCGCGTTAATAATTTTTACGAGATGTTTAATATTGCCCAAGTTTTTGCCACTCAACCATTACCTAAAGGAAAGAATATTGCTATAATAACATCTTCTGGAAGTTTAGGGATATTAGCGTGCGACGAAATCGAAAGATTAGGTCTAAAACTTGCAGATTTAAATGACTCTACCATACAAGAAATGAAATCCATCTCACCCAATTGGACTTCTCTGAAGAATCCTGTCGATCTAGGGCCTTCATTATTTACAACTTTTAGTCAATCGTTAAAAGCAATACTAAACGATGAAAATGTTGATGCTTTATTACATATTTTCGCGGTACCTCAAAAACCTATTGAAGCCTTTTCTTTACCTATAACACCACACTTGAGGGAAATGAGAAATCTATCAACTAAGCTGAAAAAACCAGTTATTACTTGCGTTTTTGGCTCCCGTTGGGTCGTTGAATACTTTTTGAAACATTCTTATAAATATAAAATTCCAATAATGGCGCAGATAAGTCACGCAATAAAAGCATTTAAATTTATGTACGACTTTGGTCAATCAAATAAAAATATTAGTAAAAACCTCGAAGTTTAACTTTTATTAACATTTTTAATTGTATTCCTTTTTTCATTAAATCTAAAAACTGGACTCCAATTTTTTTATAATCGACTTCAAACTCCTTTTAATTAATAAAATAACATAAAAAATAACAATACAAAAAGTGATTATTAATGGTTAATTGGGAACAGATTGCGGAACAAGCATTACTCTATTGGGGAGAATTCATTACATGGTTTTTAGCAATGCCTATTTATTTTCAAGTTCTATTAATTATTGGGGTTGCAGCTGCTGTTATTCTCACAGTAGTTATCGTATACTATGTTCTAAAAGGCACCGCGTATTTAGTCTACTACATCCTAAAAGGGACTTTCTTATTAATAAAAGGAATCTTTGTTGGGATATATAAACTTTTTGAAGAGCTTTTTTATGCAATTTCGGGAATACCTAAGCCTGTTAAGGAAGCTTCTGATAAGATGTGTTGCGAACAGCCAGAACCTCTCCAAGAGTCTTATGAAGAACAGGAAGTTATCGTACCATTGCAAAAAGAGATTCAAATTGTTCAACCAGACGCGGTATATTGCAGTGAATGTGGAAGTCAATACACCGAAAGGATGCTCGAGCAATTAAAGGTAAATGGAATTTCTTATTGCGTTTTTTGTGGAAAAGGATACAAATCTACTAAAGCCGAAGTAGAACAATATTAATTTTTTTCCTTTTTTTTTTATTCTATATTTTTTGATCTAAGATCTTTCTCTACTAAAACGACCGCTATTGGTTCTTCTTCATCATTCCAAGATGGATTTTTAAATCCCATTTCTTTTATATGTGTTACTGCTTCAGCTTGGCAATAAACAACAACTATATTAATTTCTTCTTTATTTAGCTCGTGGTCAACTGTATAAGATATTAATTGAGAACTAGCTGCAGGATCACCATATACTACTATCCATACTTCATTTTCTGGGGGTTTTTCAGGCAAAGTTTGACTCCTAATATCAATTTTCTGTAAAATTGCATCTGAATTCGTTACCCATAGAGAGTTTTTATCTTCTAAATTGGTTAAAGGTATATAAGACCAGCCAATATTGAGTTCGTCCCCCGGACCTATATCCATTGTTTTATAAATTAGCTTTGCTTCTTCGTTAGAAATTTCCCGTATATCAGAGATAGCATACTCCTTTATAGATATATCATTGATTTCACATTCTATCACTTCCGTTCTCTTCTTTTCCTTAAATCCATGAAATTTCGCCAAGGATAGAGAGCCAAAATTTCTTGAGGACGTGTCATATTGAGCGACTCTAGCCCCAACTTTAATTGCGTAATCAATAGCGTATTTCAGCTGGATGCGCCCAATTCCTTTTTTTTGATGAGATTTTTTTACTCGACCACCTTCTAACCATGCTATTCCATTAGAAAACATCTTTACTCTTCCAAATCCAATTAATTCCCTCATATCTTCATCAAGAAAAGTACCGTAAGTCAAGTTGTCTTTTTCATTTAGCCATCTCTCAATTACATCCGGAATGTAATCGTCACCCTCCCATATGTCTTTACTGATGTCTAATATTGCCGGAATATCCTTAACAGTTAAATCTCGAAAGTATAATTTCATAATTTTGACTAAAAATAATTATTCTAATTATAAGAACAATAATCAGAGAAGGTTAAGAAAGTTTTTTGTAAAGGTTGTAATACAAAATAAAGCCTAATATGGTATGAACTATGACACACGCAAATATTCCAAGCGTTAAAAGGATGTAAGCGTTATATATTCCCAATAGAAACGAAGATATAAGATAACTAATCAAGATTTTAAAATCTTTAAATCTAAACCAGATGTGAATATGATATACAGAGAAGACTATGCTCGAGATTGTAATTGCGAAAATTGAACCTACCATAAACTGGTTTAATAATAATCCCATAAAATAGTAACGAAATATTAATTCTTCCATTATCATGGTTAAAGGGAAGAAAACTAATAATACCCTTATATCATTTCCATTCAATAATGTGCTAACAACATCGTGCTGTTTCATCAATTCTTTGCTCCGGTCATTATACATAAATAGCTCCATCACTTTTCCTAGTCCTAATAGAATTACAAAGCCAATTAACAAGTATAGCACAATTTCTAAGGATAATTCACTTGCAATTAGGTAATCAACATAAATACCAAAAAAAATCGGAATAATTAAAAGGGTATCAGTAATTGTTATGGCTAAGTATTTTTTTCCAAGCTTCAAATCTTCGAAAAATTCTAATGTTATTAAATTAGATTTAAGTAGTTGAAGCTATCTAATATATATTATTTATTCCATAAAAAGAAGGATTTAAGAATTGACAGAATTATATCAAAAACTTGAAGAAATAGTTTCAAAAAAATACATCTCAAATAGCATTTATGTAAGACATGCTTATTCGAGGGTCGTAGATCCCGTATTGCAAGGTGTCCCAGATATAGTTATAAGACCAAAGGACGCCCAAGAGATTTCTGAAATTCTTAAGATTGCTAACGAAGATAATATAGCAGTGATACCCCGTGGAGGTGGAGACTGTGAATTCGGTGGTAGCAAGCCCATTGATGATAGTGGAATTGTCTTGGATTTAAAGCGAATGAACAATGTAGTAAATCTAGACCGGGAAAATCTTATTGTTACCGTCGAAGCAGGTATATCTTGGGGAAAATTGAACGATTATTTATGCAATTTTGGATTGTATACGGGATGCTTAGGTCCGGGATCTGGATTGACCGCTTCTATAGGAGGTGGAATCTCTCATCAATCAGTTGGTGGTGGGGGATGCGCTAAATACGGGTCGTGCACGAATCAATTAGTTTCTTTAGAGGTGGTCCTACCAACTGGGGAAATAATTGAAACTGGTTCTCAAGCAAACAAATATTCTAAATTTCCTTTTAATAGATTTGGAAATGGTCCTGACTTCGCAAGCCTTTTTTGTGGGGATAACGGAATTTTGGAGTGAAAACCCAAGCGTCATTACAGGTTTTTCCAAAACC
>JAGXOB010000117.1 GCA_019894735.1 Promethearchaeota archaeon
CATTAGTGAGGTTGGACCCAAGGGGTCTTTTCTAAGTAAACGGCACACGGTCAGAAATATTAGGAAGGAGCTATGGTTCCCCACGCTCTTAGATCGAGATAATTACGATAATTGGCTAAAATCTGGGTCTCCTGACATGGAAAAAAGATGTCGTGATCGCAAAGAAGAACTTCTTAGGAAACACGAGCCAATACCATTAGAAGACGATGTCAAAAACGATCTTGAGAAAATTATTGAAAGTGCGAAAAGAAACCTTTCAAAACAACATTAAAAGGGGATTTTAAATTATAATTAAGATAGGTAATTATGATTGAATCAAAAAAATTGAATATTCTTGCAATATTTGCCCATCCTGACGATCTTTCCATATTTTGCGCCGGAACACTAGCAAGATGGGCAGAAGAAGGCCATCATATATATGCATTATGTTGTACCAGTGGTGAAGTGGGAACTTTAAGGCGAGATTTAACCAAAGAGCAGGTTGCCGCTACTCGGGAAAAAGAAGTTAGAGCTGCGAACGATTTAATTGGAGTAAAAGAAACAATAATTCTTGATTACCCTGATGCGGGATTTATTAACGGTGCTGAACTTCGGAAAAAACTTATATATTATGTTAGAAATTTAAAAGCAGATCGAGTGGTAACCTTTGATCCTTGGGTTACTTATGAGGTTCACCCCGATCACTTAATAGTAGGGCGAATGGCAGCCGAAGCAGCAGCTTTTGCAGCGTTTCCATTGCTTCATACCGATCAAATTGAAGAAGGTGTAGAACCCTACGAGTGTTCAGAAGTTTGGTTTATGGGGCTCCTGGGTCATAAGCCTAATTATTTCGTCGATATAAGTTCGACTTTAGAAAAAAAAATTGAAGCTGCGTTAAAATTTGAGGCTACTCTTGAACTTTTAGCAAATATGTTCGCTCCTAATATCGATCCTGCCAATGTTTCTCCAGAAGAACTGATAAAACTTACGAAATACGCAACTAGATTGTTTCGTTCGATGGCGATAGCAATTGGTAATAAAGTCGATTTAAAAGCAGCTGAAACCTTTTTTGTTCAAAAGACTCTTCCCGGGCATTTTGATAACTTCCAGCAATTGATGTCAGAAATGCTGGGTAATCCCTCAGAGCAACCAAAAATTTATTAGCTCAACTGAGGGCTATTATCTTTTTTTGTTTTTAAGACTATGTGACTTTTTTGTCAATTAAGTTAAATATCTTTATATAATTACTCGGTAAAGTATAATTTAATCTGAAATATAACTAAAAAAAAATTTAATTAAATTCGGAATTAAATTAAAAAAAAATAGTGATTCATGAATGAATGAAGTTGATATAGAGAGAACTGGGAAAATCCCATCTATAATAAATATGATTTCATATGGTACTTCTGGTTTCTGGGGCATGTTTACTTGGACTGTTTTTGGCTCGTATGTTTTTTTCTTTTATGAGAGAACTGTTGGCTTACCAGTAGAATATATATTTTTTGCAATGCTAATTTTTACGCTTTGGGACGCTATTAATGATCCATTAATAGGATTCTTAACAGACCGAATATTGGGAAACTTCACAAGAAAATTTGGAAAAAGATTTCCTTGGATAATTCTTGGCATCATACCAGCTAATTTTGTTTTTATACTTCTATTTATGCCACCCACAGTTAATGTAGCGACAAATCCACTTCCTATCTTTTTCTGGATTATATTCTCAACCTGTCTTTTTGATACCGTTACAACACTTTGTTTCGTAAATATTAACGCTCTTTTTCCTGATAAATTTCGTACCGATAAAGCTCGTAGAAGAGCTGGTGGTATTCTGACATTTTTTTCAATCAACGCATTACCAATTGCTACTATGATACCTCCATTAATTATAGATTTTGATAATCAAGCTACATTTATCCCTATGGCGTTTATATGTTTTACAATTATCGCAACCATCTCAATATTATTTTTACCTGGAATGTATGAAAATAAAGAGCTTATTGATAGGTATTATGTGAGTAAGGAAAAACCCGAAGGTTTTATGGCAGCATTGAAGTCTACATTAAAACAAAAAAGTTTTGTATATTATATTGTTTTATTCTTCGGATTTCAAGTAGTTACAGGCTCCTTAACTGCGTCTATTCCTTATGCTGTGGATATCGTTTTAGGAGGCACTCCTAATGATACTATCCTTCTTTTTGCGGCGTTTCTTATCGGAGCACTTATATCGATACCTTTTTGGATAAAAATCGCTAAAAAAATTAAAAATAATAAAAAAACAGCTGTAATAGGCGGGTTTTCTTTAGTAATAGGAACCTTTTTAAGTTTTTTTTATACCAGTGTACTCGATTCTATGATATACGAATTTATTTTGGGATTTTCTATGGGAAATTTCTGGGCTTTAATGACAATTTACTTTGCAGATGTTCTTGACGAAAGAATAACTATAACTCGCACAGATGTAAGGGGCACCTCTGTAGGTGTATCGAGTTTTTTCTCACGGTTGTCTCGAAGCTTTCAAATAGCAATTTTTTCGATTGTCCATATACTTACTGGTTTTGTAGAAGGACAAACTGCCCAATCAGAATTAGCAAAGCTTGGTGTACGTCTTCATATGAGCGTTATCCCGGCAATAGTACTAATCATCTGTGTCTTAATATATTGGAAGTTTTACCCCATTACGCCACAGATATGGATGGAAAACAAGAAAAAGCTCAAGGAACTTGGATTTTAAGTGTAATTTAATTTTTAACTCTTTTTTTTTTATCTTTATTTAGTACGCCTTTACTAAGATCATTTGGACTAACAGCTTTTAAATTCCCTTTCAGGTAAGACTTAATAACCTCTTTGAGAGTAATTTCTTCAGTAGGTCCAAGATAAACTGTAATGTTTAACGAATTGACCAATGCAGAGGCATTTGGTCCCAACTCACTTACGATAAGCTTTTCTGCGCCATAGCTTTTAATGATCTGAGCAGACTGTTTCCCTTTTCCACTTGGTTCTTCAACAGCAGGGTTTTCAATTGCTTTAACTTCCGTTATCTCATTTCCCTCAATAGTTATGAAAGTAAAAGTCTCACATTTTCCGAACTCTAAGTGAAAATATTCGTTTAATCCCCCCGGTGAAAAACTAGGAATTGCTATTATTTCCATTTTTAACCATCCAAATTTTTAGATTCTAGAAGTTAGAACTATATTTTAGTAAGTTTTCATATAATTTAAGTTTTTTAAGAATACTCATTCATTTAAGTTTTAACAATAATTATTTGTTATCTAATAGGATGTATAATTAAACTGTCAAAAAACTTCATAAAAAATAATCAAAACAGTTAATATTTAAGAACAGTTGATTCACATAGGAAAACAATATGAAACAGAAGTTTCTAAAATTAAAAACACAAAAGTAAGGTAAATTTGATATGGAAAACGATGAAATTCCAGATATTGATTTAAAAAAGGTTGTAGCGGAAGGCCAGCAAGAAGTAGTGGACGATCGAATGACAAGTATTCGAGAGAACATGGCTAAAATTAAACACAAAATAGTAATCATATCGGGGAAAGGAGGCGTTGGCAAAACAACAGTTGCTGTAAATCTCGCGATAAGTTTAGCCAGTTTAGGTTTGCGTGTGGGGATATTAGATGTTGATATAACAGGACCAAATGTAAATAAAATGTTAGGGATCGATCCTGATGTAAGACCACGAGTTGATGCCGACGCAAGAAAATTTTATCCCGTGGACGGACCGCTCCACATAAAAGTCGTGAGTATGGCATTTCTAATGCAAGACAGCGATACTCCCGTAATTTGGCGTGGTCCTATGAAAATGTCAGCCGTGCGACAATTTTTAGGTGATGCTTATTGGGGGGATCTTGATTACTTAATCTGCGATTTACCTCCGGGCACTTCTGACGAAACTCTCGATCTTCTCCAACTAATTCCAGAGGAGAATGTAGTAGTTGTGTCTACACCTCAGGAAGTCGCTCTAATGGATGCGCGAAAAACGATTGTGATGGCAAAAACAATGGAGAGACACGTACTTGGAATCATAGAGAATATGTCTGGCTTTAAATGTCCTCATTGTAATGAAGCAATAGATCTTTACCCACCAGGTGGTGCAGAAAAAGCTTCGAAAGACTTTGGTATAAAGTTGTTAGGTAAAATACCCTTTGAAATCGAGGTTGGACAACAAGGAGATCAAGGCTTACCCTTCGTTTTAAAATACCCTGATAGCGATAGTGCTAAAGCATTTAAATCTGCTGTATCTAAAATAAGAGAAGAATTAGAAAAATAATTTTTTTTTATCTTTTTTACCTTAGTGCTGGTGCTCGTGTTCGTGGCCAGAATGGCATCCACCCGAACACATTGGTCCATTTAACGCCTCTAGTTTGCCCTGTATAAAAAGTTGTAAGTTCTCTGAAATAGTTCCTTTAATTCCTCTATATAGTTCGATTCCAAATTGTGTAAACCCTTGATAGGGACGGCCACCAATACCTCCTACAATCATCTGTTCAACGTTTCTTTGTTTCATATTCATAACAGGAGCCATACAACCTGTATGTCCGTTGTTTTGAAGTGAGAACGCTTTCTTAATGTTATTATCTTGATCAATCTCTATTCCTATAAAATAATTGCAGTGTCCAAAATGTTCGGAAATATTATCTGTTAGTTCTGGTCCTTCGGAAGGAACGCCAATAATTTTGTTCATTTATGTCAGCTTTTTTTTGTTATTTTTTTCCTAATTTAATATTGATTTTAAATGATTATTCATAAAAAAGGTTTCGGTTATAAATAATAAATTTTGACTATTAAGGAAAATTTGTTACAATGCTAAATCCGACAAAAAATTGAAATTCCTTTAAATCCCACGAAATGCGGGTATATATATCACCGTAATACAAAGTCTGATAAATAATAAAAGAATAAAAACAACTAATTATATAATTTTAATACTCAAATGGAGAGTTGAAAATCTTCATAATAACAGGTAAAAGGTAATTAAAAATTAGTTTAGCTCATACTCCAGATGTTTCAAAATTTTTAAAGGGGATTGTTATTTGTAAGGAAACTGGTATTTATTTATTAGATCTCATTTTAGATTCTGAAATTAATCCCATTTTGCTCTCTTCTTTTGTAGGAGCGCTTTCGTTATTTGGAGCGGAAAACTTGGGAAAGATTGAGGAGATAACAATTAAAGGACTGTCTATTCAGATGGTCATAGTGAACAAATTTGACCTCGTTTTAATTGCGATAATGGACAAAAATTTTGTTAAAAATGATATTAGGGAAGAAGCAGTAAAAGCACTGGACATGTTTTATCACCTCTATCAAAACGAAATTGGCGATTGCACCGATGTTTCTCAGTTTGAATCGTTTAAAAAAATCTTATACGACCAAATTGTTGAGTACTTCGATCGATCTAATGGGAAGTATAAAGAAAAAATTCGAGATTTCGGGTTTTTCACCGAAGCAATTGCACAAACGAGAAACTAACAGACTTAAATTAAATTTCAATTTCCAACTTTTTTCTATCCTATAACACTTAAAAATTGTTAGTTTTTCTCTTAAAAATGATATTTCCTTCTTTCACGGAGAATATTCGCTCCATTAAGGAACACTTCGCTTTTAATAAATAATACACTTCTTTATCCGGTATATCCATGCCGTATAAACTTTCAAAATTGCCTTGACCCTTTGATAAGATCACTCCACCCTTTAAAAAAAAATGCTTCTTAAATTCATCAGATGTTGATGGTAGGTGAATTCCTGCGGTTCCGCTCCCTTCTATGACTTGGACCAAATCTGTTAACCCAATAAAGGTCGCGTCTTCTAAAGTGGCATCGTTAATAATTGGGGAAGCTCGAACAGAACACACGATTTCTAAACCTGGAAAGGTATTTTTAATTGTTTCTACTAATAACTTATCAAATACAATCTCCCCAGCATTATCTAGTAAAATAAGTAAATTCTTAGTATTTCGAAGCGCTCTTTTGAATTTCTCGTAGTCATTTATAGCTAAATTATCTGGCGTAAAGTTTTTAATATCACTTACGAAATCAATTTTATGATTGGTACCAAAATCTATTGTGTTTCCAAGAGCCGCAATAATAATTGCCTTAAATAGAGGATCTTTAGCCCTCTTTACTATTTTTTTAGCCTCGTCGTAGAATTGTAAAGCTAATTGATTAAATTGTTTCTTTATTGATGCGTAGGGGTCGTCAACACCTAATGCTTCTGTAACGAGGTCGTATGCTACTTTGCCGATCATTGGAGATGCCCTTTTTTCTAAATCAAAGCTTAGAAGATATTCCATCAATTTTTTCTGAGTGTCTAATACAATTTCACGGGATATATCAGGTTTCAACAGCTGAAAGGCTCTTAACACCTGATTAAAAAGACATGGTATGCATTCTGGTTCTAGGTGCATTTTTATAATTCCCTTTATTCTGGTGAGAAGAAAAAATGTAGAATAATTATAAATCCTTTTAATTGTTGAGAAAAAAGAAAGAATTTTATATAACAAAAGAAAATTATTGTATATTATCATTAAAATCTACTTAAAAAAAAAAATGTGATATAAATGTCAGAAAGTGAAAAAAAGGAGAAATTAGATGTTAGGCATACATTCTTTATCGGTTTAGCTTTTTTTACAACTGGGATATCGTGGTCAATGTATAACACTCAAGTCAATGTTACACTATTTCAATATTTAGGTCTATATGCGCTCGTAGGTGCGTGGATGGCAATGGATAATATTATAGGGGTTATTCTTCAGCCTTTATTGGGCTCAATTTCAGATAATACTCGGACCAAATTCGGTAGAAGGATACCCTATCTTATTGTTGGAATACCATTGGCAGCGGTCTTTTTTGTTTTAATATCGACTGTTAATCCTTTGACAGATCCAATGTGGTTATTACTTCTATGGATGTTTTTCTTTAATATTAGCATGGCTTCATATAGATCACAGGCTGTGGCACTCATGCCAGATTTTGTAAAACCGGCTAACAGAAGTAAAGGAAACGCTATAATTAATTTTATGGGTGGTATAGGCGCAGTAATGGCTTACGTATTTAACCTCGTATTAGTTCCTATAAGCTTGTTTGTAGCATTCTTAGTTGTGGCTATTATAATGATCATTTCACTGGTTATAGT
>JAGXOB010000118.1:0-6780 GCA_019894735.1 Promethearchaeota archaeon
TCTGACATTTTTATATTATCATTCTCTGAAAGCATTAAAAATAATTATAACTTCATTATAAAAATATTAATTATCAAACACAGCTAATAAGAATTTCGAGATAATTTTAAAACTAGATTAGGTTATAAATAGACTTTTCGATGAAAAATTTGGATCAGACGTTATATTTAGACCTAATCGTCTTAAACCGGCTTCATCTCCTGGAGTGGGTATATGAGTTGAGTGCATTTCACATCCATTTAATTCCTTAAGTTTATCTATTGCTACCTTAGCAGAGTGGTTGAAATCAGCACTGATACTTAAAGCAATAAGAGTTTCTTCAAGATTGAGACTTAATTGTTTGTTATTGAAAATTTCTGATTTTAAATAACTAATAGACTCTAGAATATTAGGGGATAAAAGGTGTATATTATCAGGAATACCCGCCAATTCTTTAATTGTATTTAAAATTAAACTAGAAGCAGCATGCATCAACGGTGAATTACTACCAGTTATAATCTTTCCATTAGCCAACTGTAATGCAGCTCCAGCAAATACACCATCGTGACCTTTCCCTTTTTCTTTGGCAACTTCAGAAGCTTCTCGAGCCTCATTTACAACATATCGATCTTCTACAGTGAGATTCAGTTCTTTCATCAACAATTCCGCTCTTTGTATAGTCTTCTTATCTGATCCACCCATCGCATATTCACAACTATATCTCAAATATCTTCTGATAAGTTCCTGTTTTGCCGCTTGTTGTACCAGATCGTCATCAATTATTGCAAAACCTGCTTTATTTACGCCCATATCCGTAGGAGATTTATAGACTAATCTGCTATCCATAATTCTTTCCATGATTTTCTTAACCACAGGAAAAATCTCTACATCTCTGTTATAATTTACTGCCATTATATTATAAGCGTCAAGATGAAAGGGATCTACTTGATTAAAATCACCAAGGTCGGCAGTCGCCGATTCATACGCCATATTTACGGGGTGCTTTAACGGTAAATTCCAAATTGGAAAGGTTTCAAATTTAGCATAACCTGCATCCATCCCCCTTATATGTTCGTGATATATCTGGGAGAGACATGTTGCCAATTTCCCACTACCTGGACCGGGTGCTGTTACGATTATTATCGGTTTGGTTGTCTCGATGTAAGGATTCGCACCATACCCTTCATCACTTATGATTAAATCAATATTAGTAGGATAACCGCTAATCGATTTATGCTTATATACCTTAATATTCCGGCGCTCTAGTTTATTCATAAATTGTTTTACTACTTGCTGTCCATTGAAACGTGTAACTACTACCCCACTTACATTTATTTCTCCATCTCGAAGATCATCGATTATTTTCATTGCATTTATGTCATATGTTATGCCAAAATCTGCACGAATCTTCCTTCTTTCTATATCACCAGAATAAATACAAATAATAACCTCAATTTTATCCTTAAGCACCTTTAGAAGCTTCATTTTCACATTAGGATCGAATCCCGGGAGTACTCGAGAAGCGTGATAATCGTATATGAGCTTTCCGCCAAATTCAAGGTATAATTTATTTCCAAATTGAGCAGCTCGATCTAGAATGCTCTTAGATTGTTCTTGTAGATATTTTTCATTATCAAATCCGATTTTTTGATTAATAAGAATCGACCTTACTTATAGTGATATTATTTTAAATCATTTTCCTTTAAAAATTGGATCTTTTTTAGTATTTAAGGATTTCAGCGCTGCCCTAAAATCATGTGTGGTAAAAAGAGCTCTAAGACCCTCGTTTTCAAGGTCTAGAGTATTTGATAATATCTCCTTAAAATAATTATGCATTGTTTTTTTCATCAGTTTTAACGATAAAGACGGTCCTTTGGGAGGTATTAATTTTAAGGCTTGTTCTCTTACAAAGGGCATGAGTTCTTCGCGTGGTAAAACACGATTCACAAATCCAAGTTGATAGGCTTCTTGAGCAGTGATCTTCTTTCCAAAATAGAGTAATTCTTTCGCTTTTTGAAAGCCGACGTAAAAAGGTAGTAAAAAATGAGAGGCTAGTTCTGCGATGACCGCACGCTTTATAAAGTAAAATCCAATCCACGCATCATCAGCCATGTAAATTAAATCCGCTCCTGCTAAAGGCAGTGTAAAGCCCGCACCTACAGCTAAACCGTTTATAGCTGCTATGACGGGTTTAGAGAAGGACCAAAATTTCATGCAAAGCCTTTTTACAGCAATATCAGTTAAATCAATCTCTTCTAATATTTCTGGAGGTAGTTGAGGGTAGATATTCATGTTAAAATAACCACCAGAGGAGAATGCGTTCGCTTCCTCGCATCCAGTAATAATTAATAGTTTCGCATTTTTATCTGCTTCCATATCTGCTAACACAGTTTCTATTTCCAAAAAGGTGAGAAAAGACATCGCATTTTTTCTCTTTGGTTGGTTAATTGTTATTGTACATATTCCATTATCTTCCTTTTCATAAATAATATCTTGAATATCTTCGATTTTCATTATTAAAACTCAAATACCTTAATTTGAATATATATAGAGTTTGGTTTTCTCACTTATAATTGTTTTCAACTAAAAAAAGAATAAAAAAACTATCTTGAATGTTAAAAAAAAAAAGATTAAAGCAATTTAAATAACTGCCTAAGAGTTAAACTCATAATATATTGTTGCACTTGCCTTGTACCACCACCAATTTCCTGAATTCTACTTATCCCTAAAAGATCATGCATAATTGTATTATCACAAACACCAGCTCCACCCATAAGATTTGCACATTCGTATACAACGCGTTCAGCTAGTTGTGTGCTAAGAAATTTAAGCTGAGACGCAGTAGCAACCAGAGCTAAATTAAATTCTTTCGGTAATGTGCCTAACTTTTCCATCTTATCGTCAATCATTTGACAAACATTTAAATTTGCTAACGTCAAGCTGACAGTTTGAGCCCATAAATCAGAAAGAGGAAATCCTACCCCTTGATACTTCAAGACTTCCTTATCGAACTGCTTTCTCATGTTTGTATAGATAACAGCGTGGGTAATCGCGTTCCAAGCTTCCGCTAGATTTAAGCATACGATCCCTAATCGTTCTAGATTAAGCCCTTCGAACAAATGCGACCTTCCTTCGCCTGGTTTTCCTAAGACATATTCTGAAGGAACTTTCAAATTTGACAGGGTTTCTTTTCCTAAATGTATCCTTGGAGTCCAGGGAATGTTAATGCGTTCAACGCTCCAGCCATCCCAAGAAGTATCAACTAAGAACTGAGCCATAGTATTTCCGTTGTTCTTTTCACTGACAGCGTACACTACCGCCCAATCTGCTTTACTTCCATTAGTTTGATATATTTTTTGCCCGTTTAGAAGATAACTTCCATCTCCCTGTTCTTCACAAGTGGTAAGCATATGAACAGCATCAGATCCTCTTTCTGGTTCTGTTATGCAAATACACCCTATTTTTTCTCCCGTTACTAATTGTTTTAAAGCTTTCAATCGAACCTCAACATCTTCGTGGTGAAGAATTAAGGGATTCACTGCTAGAACCGTAGCTCCGGCACCCATTGCTAGCTGCGGATCAAAAAAATCCATTGCTAAAACTCTCATAAATTCCGTAGTTATCCCATAGGGTTCAAAATCTAATCCAAGGTTATCAAATTTGTGCATTCGGGTAATATAACCGTTTCTGCCAATTTCAGGTATCCAATCGTAGAATTCTTCGTTATGGGTTATATTATTATCCTTTTCAAAATTCACGAAAAACTTTTGGGCTTGTTTTAAGAAATTAAAATGCTTTGGTTTTAAAAAACTCATCAAATTGTAATTTAAAAATTTATTACGCGTTTTTAAAGAGAGTTTTTCTAAGATTTCGTCATTTATACATTGAACTTTACCTTTATTATTAACCAATATAATCCACTCTTTGACTTAGAACTAAATTATAATTATGATTAATATTAATGGAGATCCTAAAATAACTTTATGAAAAAATAAAAAAAATGTAATTATTTTGTTGCTTCTTCTCTAAGAGATCTTTTTAAAACTTTTCCTACTACGGTTAACGGTAAAGATTCTCTAAATTCCCAAGATCTAGGGTTTTCATATTTCGAGAGATGTTCAATAGCGTATTTTTTTAAACTTTCCTTTACCGAATCTGTAGGTTCAATTCCTTCTTTTAGTTGAACTACTGCTTTAACTATTTCACTTCCAGGACGATCTGGATCTTTCAATCCGATGATTGCTACTAATTCTATATCTGGATGCTTTGTCAATATATCTTCTACATGAACGCTGTAGACTTTAAATCCACTGACGATTAACATGTCTTTAGTTCGATCTACAATTGTAATATAACCATCTTCATCCATTACACCTACATCACCGGTATGAAACCAACCATCGATAATCGTTTTGGCATTTGCTTCTGGTTTATTGTAATAACCCCGTGTTACTTGGGGGCCTCGACATATTATTTCTCCTGGTTTTCCAAGTTCAACTTGGTCTCCCGTTTCAACATCGACTAGTCTAATATCAGTATCAGGAACGGGTATCCCTACAGTCCCAACCTTTTTTGTACCATAGTAGGGATTCATTGTAAGTATAGGAGATGTTTCAGTCATACCATATACTTCCAATACTTTTTTCTTAGCTTGCATGTTATCCTCAAAATCATTAATAGCCTCTGCGGGGAATGGAGCAGCTCCAGAAATATAAACTTCAATATCTTTTAAGACTTCAGTTGGTATGTGTTTAGATTTATCGTTGTTTTTTATTGCTAGATAAAGAGTAGGGACATTTACCATTATCTGTGGTTTTTTATCTATCATTTCCTCAATTAGATGATCTGTATCTCTCGGATTTGCGATAAGTACTTGGGAAACGGATAGATAGAGAGTCACCATGCTCATTGCTAAACCAGCGAGATGGAAAAGAGGAAAAGCAGACAAATTATTGGCATCCTCTTGTTCTTCCGATGATCTATCGATCCAATTAGAGATTTGCACTATATTTGTAAGAATATTAGCGTGAGTAAGCTCTGTTCCCTTAGGCAATCCAGTAGTCCCGCCTGTATATTGAAGTAGCGCGAGATCGTTTTTCGTGTCAATGTCGATGTGCTTTAAATCATTTTCTGTTTCTATAACTTCATTAAAATCAAGAACTAATTTACCTGCAAAAGGCACTACTTTTCCCTTAGGTATTTTTCCTATCATCTTCCCTAAGGTAACCTTTAGTTTTGATAACCCCATGTAATCCGAAATATTTGTTGTAATTACGCACTCTAACTTCGGTACTTTATCCAGAACTTTAGTTAACACTTTTTCATAAAAAGCATCTAACGTAACAAAGAATTTCGCTCCACTATCATTTATTTGATAAGCTATTTCTGTAGGACTCATTAATGGCGAACAACCAGAAGCTACACCCCCCGCTAATAAAGTACCAAGGTGAGCTACTAAATATTGGGGACAATTAGCTAAATTTACTGCCACCCGATCTCCTTTCTTCAAGCCATTTTTTTGTAAGAAGGTTGCAAATCTATGTACATATTCTCTAAGCTCTCCAAAAGGCATCTCTCTTTCCATAAAATAGCAAGCGATTCGTTCGGGGTATTTAGTCATAGCTTTATCAAACAAATCACCAAGACTTTCTTTAGGATATTCTAAAGTTGGCTTGACGTGCTTATCATAAGATTTCGTCCATATTTTCGCATCATATGGACTCATTTTAGTTTCCATTAGATTTACCTCTTAATTTTTATTCACAAAATTGGTGAATATCATATTTATTGTTACATGGATTAATAAATATTTAGCATAATCACCAAACTAAATCTATAAAAAGAGATATTATTAAAAAAAAGAAAAAAAATTGTAGTTAATTCTTATTCAAAATCGACAATTACTTTTAATTCCTCATGAGGAGGATTTCCTAATAATTTAAACATCTCAGGGACTTGTTCCAACCTAATTCTATTAGTGATCAACGGATCAACTCTAATCTTTTTCTGTGCAAATAGATTTATGGCTGTTTTGAATATATCGTGGTTATACCCATAAACTCCCCGTACTGAGATGTTATTAGTTGTCATTAGCAAAATATTATTGATTTCTAACGTGCTCGCATGCATACCGATTAATGTGATATGGCCACCTTTTTTTATCAAATTCAGTGCTGTGGAAAAAGTAATTGACATCCCTACACAATCAAATACATGTTCTGGACCTAATTTATTTGTAAGTCTTACAATTTTATTCCATTCTTTTGGTAAGAATACCTTATCAGCACCCAAATCCATCGCAATTTTTTGTTTTGACTCTACTGGTTCAAGGACATAAATTTTATTTGCGCCTGCGTTTCTTAACACTTGAATTGTCATCAATCCTAAAGTTCCTGCCCCAATAACAGCAGCATTTTGGCCTAATTGAAATCCAGATTGTTGTACAGCATAAAGTGCTACTGAAAGAGGTTCAATGGTAGCCCCTTCTTCATAGGTAACACTTTCGGGTAATATATGAATTCTATCGGCTTTCACATTAATAAATTCTCTCATAGCACCATCTTCAGTGGTACCATATGCAAAATTCTTCAGTTTACACATGTTCTCTTGATCGTGAAGGCAATAATAACATTCATGACAGGGAATTTGAGGATTTACAGTAACTCTCATCCCTTCTTTTAATTTTTTCACATCATCTCCGATCTTAACTAGTTCTCCCGAGAATTCGTGTCCAATTATTTTATCAGGGAAGTAAGGGCCTCCAGATTCATAAGATCCGACATCAGATCCACAAATTCCAAC
>JAGXOB010000118.1:6786-7094 GCA_019894735.1 Promethearchaeota archaeon
CATCTAGCAAAGTCAAATTCAGGCAAATCCACATCTAGATAATGCTTATCTACGAAGAGTTTTTGACCTGACTTTAACATTCCCCAGGCACTATTATTCGCTATTACAAAGATTAGATTTTTTAAACCTAATCTGACAGCAGTTTCGAGATCTTGAATATTCATCATAAAACTACCATCGCCAGATATTGATATAACTTGTTTATCCGGTTTTGCCAGCTTTGCTCCAATTCCGTAGCCTACAGAAGTCCCTAGATGTCCCATACCGACAGCTTGCAAGAAAGATAGGGGCGGTCTTGGCTTATAATA
>JAGXOB010000119.1:0-5084 GCA_019894735.1 Promethearchaeota archaeon
ATCATGTAGCCCCAAAACACAGCGATAAAGTTATTGAAAGGATCGCTCAAATTGAACAGGGTAAAAATCACGCTTCTTTGCCAAAAGAATATCAGTTAAAAGGAGGATATCCTAATATATATGGCAGACTCCATTTAAATAAACCAGCAGATACTATAACGGGTAATTGTGGTTGCGTAAGTGCACCTGGAAGGTTTATTCATCCTACGCAAAATAGAGCAATCTCTGTTAGGGAAGCTGCTCGACTTCAATCGTTTCCTGACAATTATCGGTTCTTTGGGAGCATGAGGGATAGATACAAACAGATTGGAAACGCAGTACCTCCGTTGTTGGCTTATGCGATTGCTGAAGCAATAAAGAAAGTGTTATAATATTGTAAAAGATTTAATTAATAAAAGGTCTAATTGTCTGCGATTATTTTTTTAATTTCTTCTGCTTTTAGAATTCCTGTAAACTTCTGTTCCTCATCTACTATTATGGTGGGAACTACCATTACATCATATTTCGTAAGCTTTTCTTTTAATTCTTCGTTAAGCGGATTTTGTAAATTGTATTCAATGAGTTCACAATTTTCGCAAATGTTATTCCTCAGCGTCTCAATGGCTTCTTTGCATAAATTACAGCCAGCACTAAAAACTTCAAACTTATGGCCCATAATTACGTACAATTTATCATCATTTACAAATGATTTTATTTTATAACATTAGCTCTTTACAGACTATTCTTATTAGGTATAAGACTAACTTGCTGATAGCTTGAAAAATTTGAGTGTAATATAATTAAAAAAAAATAGTTATTTACTGTTCTTCGGAATAAGCAAGCAGCCATCCAATCCCATTAGAATCTTCAAACCAGAAAGTCTTTTCCAATGGCATAATTATAGTGAACTTCTTTTCTAGAACTTTTTCGTTTATTTTTTTCAACTCTTCTTTTGTATCATAGGTAATTAACACCTGTACATTTCCTGAACCTTGTTTTCCCATGGGATTATCGGACAACATTACCATAGCACCTCCTATGTCGAGGACTGCGTGCATCGTAGAATTATCATAATCAAAATCGTCTGGAAAACCGAAATATTCTGCCGACTCTTTTGCAAAGGGCAGATGATCCATAAGCTTTGCTCCGAATAAGTCTTTATATAACTCAATTGCTTCTTTACCATTTTTAACCATTAAATAGGGATTAATTTTTACCATTTATTTTCACCTTAGTTTAGTTAATTTTAGTATTAAATAGCAGTTTGTTCGAATTAATAAATTCCTTTCTTATAAATTCTAAACCTAATTGTATCAGAAATGGTGTGCTTTAAAAAGAAAAGGATCTCATTTAGCTAGCTCCAATGTGAATATTTTTATAATTTTTAGGAATTTATTTTAACTTTATAATAGCGGGTTGCTAGAGGGTCTCAGATTTTCTTTGAAGTAATTAATTATAATAAAAATTGACGACAAAGTTATAAATTGCGAAAAGAATCATACTATCATTAGAGTAATCGAATATCTAACATTTATATCAATAGGAGTTCAACACAAAACGCAATTCCCATTTAAGAATTCTAAGATGTCTTTTTGAAGTAGCTTCCATTTAGCTGCGAGATTGTGTCCATAGCCTTTATAAAGACCTAATTTAGCATGAGGGATTCCTAAATTCTTTTAACGGTTTTAATCTTTTTCTAAAATATTAATAGAGAAATCTTAAACCCTAATAATTTCTAATCCGTCCTCTCGATCTGCGACATAAGCAATATCTCCTACAACTACTACATCCACCGAGTGACCTCCGTCAAAATGACGCCCGATTACTACTGGGTTGGAGAAGTCCGTCATATCAATAATAATTAATCCATACTGATAATCTGCAGCATAAACTTTATTACTACTTGTAAAAGCAGCATAGATTAAGCCTCCATCGTCAAATACCCCTAATGGAGAAATCTGCGAATAATTATTGGCACTAAGTACATGCAACTCTCCCCCATTATTACCATGGTTGGCAACATAGATCACTTTCTCATGCACATAAGGATTCCAAAAATCAATATCGGCGGGAGCATAAGATCCCACTTGAAACGGACTTTGCGGATTACTTACATTAATTAACCTTATCCCAGTGTAGCTAATATGATGATCAGTTATATACGCTATTCCATTGTCAACATAGACCTGAGTGCAAGCCCCAGAAATACTGAATCTCGATATTTCACTCACATGTGAAGGATCGCTAATATTGAGTAGTACTAAACCTCTTGACCAATCGGCTACGTATGTAATTTCTCCAACTACTTGTACGTCAAAAGCAGCACCACTTCCAGTATATTGATCTGTTTTTACTGGATTTGTTAAGTCGCTAATATTTAGAATCTCAACCCCTACAAAAATATTTGCGAGAACTGCGATATCCCCAACAACATCAACAGCGTAAGGTAAACCGGATTGGTAATAAGAACCCAATATATAGGGATGATACGGATTGCTAATGTTAACAATTACCAAACCACTAGGATTATTGTCAGCTGAATCCACGACATATGCAATATCGCCTTCGATTTCTACATCAGTCACCACTCCTCCACTAAAAATTTGTCCTAATTCAGAAGTGTTAAAGGAAAACTTTCCCAAAAATAATGTAACGGGAATGATAATAGCCACAACTATAACTACAATTAAAGAGATAATAATAATGAGCTTCTTACGCTTTGGTTCCATTCTAATCATTTTTTAGTAATTAATCCTAGTACGAGTAATCATCTATGTCAATTATAATAGTTTTGGAAAATGCGCAATTCTAGATATGAAATCTATCCCCTTTTTACAAAATACACCCTAAATTTCTTACCGTCGTCATAAGTCTGTATCTTATTTTCTTCTAATTTCCATTTAGGCTTAGAGAAGACTTGTTCAAACATTTCTAAAACATAAGCTATAGCGTGTTCTATAATGAAACAATAGCCTTCATTGCCAAAAGATCTTTCAACTCGTTCTAAAAGCATTCTCCGGTTTTCATCTCCGCGCGTAAAATGTAAAAGACCAATTAGTAATATTAGATCAAATTTTTCTTCAATTTTATAATTAAGAACATCGCCAACAATTCCGTTAACCTTAAGACCTTTTGCTTTTGCTCGTGTAAGCATTTGATTTATGGCAACTCCAGAAATATCAATACCTGTAACATCGTGCCCTAATTGAGCAAGGTAAAGTAATTCTTTTACTTGTCCACAACCTAAGTCCAAAACTTTCTTTTTTCCTCGTAAGGTTTTTCCGAGAATAACTAACTCTTTTTCAGGCTCCCCAAAATAATCTTTTAACTCACGATAATGATTATCATATCTTGACATCTGTAATTCACCTTAACCGAATATTAAGATTGTATCTACAAAAACCTTTTTATTTTAGTCGTCTGAAATTTTAATATTTAAATAAGATGGAACATTAGCAACTGTAAGAATCAAACGTTACACCGTAGGTGAAATTAATCTGGATTTATTTGACTGGATGTTTATCGTTTCAGGCTTTATTTTTTTTGTTTCAATGATTAGTGCAATACTATTAATGGCCAAAAATAAGATGAAGACTGTTAAAATATTTGGTCCGATTCTTGCAATTCTGATGCTTCCAATCATCGCTGTTTTGATTAATTATATTGTATTTGGTAAAGATCTGAGATTTATAATATTCACAGTTTTAATCCTTATTTATTTGATGGCAGAATCCTTACTTGATATGGTTTTCAAAATTGATTTTCGATCTAAAACGAGTAGCCATGTTCCCTATATCGTCTTAGAATGGGCTGCGGCCTTCTCTTTCTTGTTTGGTACTATTCGACTCGATACGACACTAGGTTGGATAATAGCCATCTTCTTTTGGGCTTTCATCGTTGTACTGATTTTTTATATCGTCAAGCGAAGAAAAAATAAAGAATAACAGTTAGGACATTTTCAAACCAACCTTTCTTTACTTTATAATTCAGTATCATTTTATTTTAATATCAATATGCTTACTATCAGTCATGGAAAAAAAAACTAAGGAAGACCTCTTAAAAAAATCAAAAATCCCGGGAATTAATGCAATTAAAATGCATAAATTCTACAGAGGTAAGATTCAAGTCATTCCACGGTGTCAAGTTCGGAATTACGACGATTTTGGAATTTGGTATTCTCCAGGAGTAGCCGCGCCTTGTTCTGAAATATTTCAAGATAAAAAAAAAGTATACGATTATACGAGTAAGTGGAATATGGTTGCTGTCGTTAGTGACGGAAGTAGAGTTTTAGGACTTGGTAATATTGGACCTGAAGCAGCTTTACCCGTAATGGAAGGAAAATCTCTACTTTATAAATATTTAGGAGGAGTGGATGCGTTTCCCCTATGTATTGGTGAACAAGGAGGTAGCAAAGCCGAAGATATAATAGAATTCGTAAAAATGGTTCAACCAACATTTGGTGGAATAAACTTAGAAGATATTAGCAAACCAAAATGCTTTACTGTTTTGGACAAATTGCGTAGTGATCCAGATTTGCATATACCTGTTTGGCACGACGACCAACAAGGAACGGCTTGCGTGACTCTAGCGGGATTAATGAATTCTCTTCGAATTGTTGGGAAGAAAAAGGGACAAGTTAAAATAGTTTTCAGCGGAATTGGTGCTGCTAATTTTGGGATTTATCGCTTACTAAAAGCTGATGGATTTAATATAAAAAACTCGATATTCGTAGATAGGAAAGGAATCCTATACAAGGAGCGATCTGATCTACAATGTCCGCAAGATTATAAATGTGAAGTCGCTAATATTAGCAATTCAGAGCAGATTAGAGGGGATATTAGTCAAGCATTAGAAGGAGCTGATGTTCTCATCGCGTCCAGTACTCCGGGACCAGATGTTATCAAAAAGGAATGGATTTCAAAAATGGCAGATGACGCAATCGTTTTTGCTTTAGCTAACCCAATTCCCGAAATCTTCCCTTGGGATGCTAAAGAAGCAGGAGCCAGAATCGTCGCAACAGGTCGCTCTGATTTTCCAAATCAGGTAAATAATTCTCTTTGTTTTCCCGGTTTATTCCGAGGAACCTTAGACGTACGTGCTACAAC
>JAGXOB010000119.1:5184-6935 GCA_019894735.1 Promethearchaeota archaeon
GATTTTCCAAATCAGGTAAATAATTCTCTTTGTTTTCCCGGTTTATTCCGAGGAACCTTAGACGTACGTGCTACAACTATAACGGATGAGATGTGTATTGCAGCATCATATGCTCTCGCAAACTTGGTAGATGAAATTCAAGGTTGTCTTGTGGATGATTGTATCCTCCCCACTATGGAATACGAAAATGTGTTTATAAAACAAGCTGCTGCCGTCGGATTGAAAGCAATTGAGCAAGGAATTGCAAGAATTAAACTGTCTGAAGAGGAACTACTCTCTAAAGCTAAGAGTTTAATAGAGAATTCTCAAGGGCAATTTAAACTATTGATGAAGGAAGGATTCATTCCTCAATTCGATGATTATGAAAAATAAATGAACAGAAGATTCGGGAAAAAAAAATTATATTCGTTTACTACTAACCCAGTTCTCTAATTTTACACCTTTGCTATGAAGCCTTAGATTAAGAGCTCCAATGTGGAGCATCAAATGACGAAGATTATAAATTAAAGAACTTAAAACGCTATTTCCGTGCCATTCAAAAATAGAAGGTTGGAGCAGTTCATCTGTAGTTATATTTTCAAACCTAATTTTAGCTTTTTCTTTAATATCTGATAAATAATCTAATAGTTGCGTTTGTGTTAATGCTATTTCCGGTGCTTTATTTAAATCTTGAGATAACTCTTCCCCGAATTTCGATTTGAAACTTTCACGGGCTTCTTTTGAATCCGATAGATACCAATCCAAATACCACATCACATGATAAGCGACCTGCCAAAATGGAGGTCCACTTGCTCTATCGTCCCATACTTCTTTAGGACAACTTTTTATATTTTTCTTCATCATTGCGATTGCAGCACCGTATTGCTCGTTAATTGCATTCAATACTATTTTAGATTCGCCATTCATATTTTATTCAACTAAAACAATTTTTTATAATTTCTAAACTAATTGTGTAATTTTTATTATTTCTACTCATTTAATATTTTTAAAATTTTCTGATATATATTATATTAAGGATTAAACTCAATCTCAGATGACACTCACCTACTTCTTAAGTGACCGAATGATTTTTTTATCTTTGTTAATGAAGTAGTGCCACGTATTACGAGACATTAAACACATATCATTTTCTCCTATATTCTTGAGAAGTTTCATCCTCAGCTTCCGTGCATCGACATTATCAGGTTTTGCTTGAATTAATATGTCCAATACCTCTAACGCCAGTTGAGATTGCCCTTTAACAAAAAGTTCCTCGGTTCTTTTAAGAATTTTCTCTGAAGCTCCAATAAGTCCAAAAATTTCGTTCATTACTTCATTTTCAGGTCGTGGAAGCAAATGAGCGGGATTGTGGTCAAAATATCCGTGATACCACCTATACACATTATACACGAAAAATTCAGGTTTTGAGTAGAAAGTCTTTAAATATGGACTCCGTTCGAGATGATCTGGAATTTTAACTGCGTGGATCATTTCCGTGATATGCATATCCTGATTGATATATTCCACTACTTGGTCGTGTAGAGAATGTATGACTTCGATATTTGCGTCTAATGCTGCTTTTGCTTTTTTACCTTTAAAATGTGTAGCGGCTCCGTTACAGAATATATGCTCAGGGTCGAGCGCTCTAACTCGCTCGAGTTCTTTAGCCCAACCTAATGCATATCTAGTCGGTTTCCAAGGGTTTCCAATATTTGGAAATTGATTCCCAATTATTAAATCTCCAATAAAAGCAGCTTTGAGCTCTGGAATGT
>JAGXOB010000011.1:0-6304 GCA_019894735.1 Promethearchaeota archaeon
GAGTCCTTCATTCAAAAATCCTGATTTTCCTACAATAACAAATTCAGGAGTATAATACCCTTGAGTGGCTTTTTCCTCTTCGTAAATCCCTGCTTTTTTCGCATCTTCTATAGAAGAAACTCTAAATATCTTTCCTTTTTGGGTTCTCGCAGTCATTTTCAAAAGAACAAAATCTCCTTCATCGACCTTTTTCCCAGCCAGCTTCTTTTTCTTTTCTTCTAATTCCTTAGCTTCTTCCTGCAGTCTTTTGTCTTCATCCTCAACTTCAGAAGGTTTATCAACTTCAGTCTGTTCTCCTTCTGAAATAGCTTCTTTTGATTCGCCTAATAATTCTTTAGCATTACTTACGAACTTTTCGGCACTAGCCTTTCCGATGCCTTTAAGTTGCGTTAATTCGTCTATATTAGCATTTGCTAATTTCTCAACAGAATCAATCCCTGCTTCTATTAAAACTTCTTGCTTTTTGCCAAGCCCTTTTACATCTTCTAAATTCATTGCTAATACCATAAAATTGTGTTAGTTAAGTGAAATTCACTATGATTTGGGAATTTCCCATTACTTATTATTTTTTCTAATTTTAGGAGACTGGCTCGTATAAAATCCCTAAATCGTCAGCATAATTTTTTACTTCATGAATTTCTTCCATAGAGGGTCTTCTGTTTATTTCTTTATATTTATGAGCAAGGTACTCTGGGTGATATTGTTTCATAAGATTGACCACAGCTTTGGGTAATTCTTTAGCGACATAGGATAGTATTGGTTTAGAACAACATTCTATGTGATTAGGCATAATTAAATGCCGAATTATAATTTCTCCACTTCCCTTATCATGGATTCTTTTGTGATTTCTGGCTATTACATCAAAGTATTTATCAACGCCAGAGTATGTTTTTCCACATTCATTATTTCCATATTTAAAATCAGGCAACCAGAAATCCATAAGATTAATAATCAGAGATAAAGCCTTGTCTGAAAGATAAAGGTTTGAATTCCAAAGCTGAGTAATGTTTGCGGTTTGATATTGTAAACTCCCAAGGATGGTATGAATATTTGGTATAGGATCCCCTCCCACATAGTTAATATTAATAGCCCCTTTCCCAACTAAACTGTCTGCGAGACTAGCTAATTGTTTCACATCAACTTTTTGAGCAACATCCTCAATTTTGCTTCTTTCCTTCCATTTTTGAGAAATATCGTAATTTTGACAGAAAACACATCCAAAATTGCAACCTTGGAAAAAAATGGTACCACTCGGAATTAATGGTGCTTCCTCTCCCATATGGAGAAAAGCAGAAGAAATGTAAGAGTCTTTAGAGATAAGACAAAAGCCCTTTTCACCGTCACTTCGATTAACTGAGCACCTTCTTTCACAAAACATACAATTTTCAAGGTATCTAAGCGCAATTTCTTCAACCAAATCGATATAATTCTTAGAAACTATACTTCGATTTTTAAGGTCTTGGGTAGAAATCTTGAGCAATTCATTAAATTCTAATGACTTCTCATTCAACATTTTTTCTAGGTCTTCACTTGTATCATCTGAGTTAAATTCACAACTTAAGCTTTTAGCAACAATATATCGCGCAACTTCCTTATTATCAATGATACCCCGATACTTTAGAAATCTTCTGCGAAGTCCCTCGTTATTCCAAACCAAAGTTGAGTCTGGTCGAAGAATTCTAAAAACCATGATTAATATATATACTTCAATTTTTATAATGGTTTTCGCTTCAGTTAAATCTTGATTTTGTTTGAAATCTTGTTTAAAAGAATAAAAGAGTTAAGTTTCAAAACTAAGCCATTTGATAATATTAGTAAGAAAAGAAATATTATCTCCAGCGTCTAATCCAAAATCGTCTTCAATCAACCAATCAGATGAGCCAATTGTGACGCATCTTCCGCTGAAAAATTCGGTCACGACACAAACAGGAACCGTTCCAATCCCTCCAATCTCATTATCGAATAAATACTTAAATTCTGCCTTTTCTGAAGTCACAATGATGTCTTCAACATCTTCCTCCGTAATAGTGAAGAATGTACAGTTAGGCAGAACTACTTCTGTAATTCCTTCAGTAATAGGGTGGTTAAACAATTCGGTTATGAGGACATTTTGCTTGTTCACTAAAAAATGCGATTGTGACTCCTGAATTAACCCGTTCCAGAATCTTTTAACCCCTGTCATTTTATATAACACTCGAATAGAACCCATCTTCATTGGAACATCTCTATCGCCTCCATCACCAGTAGTTAAAAAAAGTCCTCCGCCCTCTCCAACATATCGTTTAATCGCTAGTAGTTCGTCTTTAGTGAATTTGTCATCCTTACCATCCTTGGTTTGCTGAATATTACCAATAAATAAAATATCATAATCTTCTAGTAAGTCGTAGTCTATTGGACCTTCATTCTTATCGATGTACTCAACTTCTAAATCGTCATCTCCTAGAGTAAAATCCGGAAATTCCTCGATTTTCTCTTTATGTGATAAGTCTACGATGATATTAAAAGTAATGGCTATTCTCCTCCCCAGATATATTGTTCTCTATCATTTTAATGCGACTCTATGATCTTTTATCAATCTAATATAACAACGAGTAAAAGTATATTCTAAGTTGATTAATGTGTTAATTCTACTATCTAAAATAATTTAATTTTTATTTTTAAAGATATGGTATTATTATTAAAGGTTTCTAAATCTCAATAGAACTAACGCAAAGTTTAAATATTTAGAGGAGAAAATATAAAGGATCGAGTAGAGTAAAAATAGAGGATTATTTATTCCTTTATGGAAATAAAATCCCTTTTTGCTGGACCTTCTTTCTTAATAACAGCAATATCGATTCCGTTCCCACTCGCCATGTCTCGAATTATGGATGAGGTAATAGCTTTAATTATAAGCTCCTTTCCTTCTTTAATTGTTAAATTATCTTTGTATTTAGCTTCAAGAACTCCATATGAAAAATTTTGACCACTACCAACAGCACAAAACTTTTCGGGTAAAATTGAACCATAAGCCCCAATGTCCAAAAGAACAGGTCCTTCCACTTCTGTTACCCCTCCAAGTATGAGCCCAACTTGAAATGGATACATTTTATTCTGGTAGAGAATATTTGATAATAATTTTCCAGCGCTTTTTACTGGAATTGATTTCTCTTCCTTCAAGTGATATAATGTAGTTTCAGCCTTTAAAACATCAACCAAATACATAGCGTCAGCGACACCACCAGCTATTGTCATGTATAAATGTTCTTGGATTTTATGCAGTTTCTCAGCTGTTTTGCTAGCAACAAAATAACTCATGGATGCTCGTTTATCAGTCCCTAAGATAACTGCGTCCTTACATACTAATCCAACAGTAGTAGTGCCCGTTTTTAAAGTATGAGATTCAATTTTCTGAGAATTATCGTCATTCATAAATCTAGATTCTAGTGAAAAAATTGATTCTGAGGGTTTTACTAAATCTTCTTTTCTCATAATTTCATTAAAAGTCTCTTATCTTAATAATTTTTTTTTAATTTTTTATAAATTGTTATAGCCTTAAATATTTCTAATGGAATCAATTTCCCATATAAACTTTTTAAGATCGACTTTATTTCTCTCGACAAATTCTATGCCTTCTTTTTTAAGTAAAATTTTTTGATAATCTTTACCATCTTCGGATTTCAATGCAATTTTTCCTTGAGAATTAATAACGCGATGCCACGGTAGATTATATTTCTTCGTCGAAGAGTGTAACAACCATGAAACTTGTCTCGCAGCTCTTGGATTTCCCGCTAATTTTGCAATTTTACCGTAAGTTAGTACCTTTCCAACGGGAATATTTTTAATTATTTTAATAACATCTTGAGTAAAATCACTCGGTATAGATAGTCACCTTTCTTTTTATTATATACATTAATCAATCAGACTCCCTTCTTTCTTGAATATTTCTAATAAGTTCTTCTCTTCCAGATCTCTTTAACCTTCTTAAATAGGTATTTAACATACTTTTTGTATGATGAGGTCCGCCTTCTTCTATTACAGTCCACATTGGATCTTTTGGTGATGAAGATGTTTTCATCATCTGCTTATACCATTCGTCAAGTAGTTGTAAACCTTCTCCAACAATTTCTGGGGACTCTTCTGCAAGATTTTTGATCATGTGAAAGTCGTTTTCGAAATCGTATAGCATAATCTCAGGATAGTCTCTTAACCCCGTATGATAAGTCCGAATCAATGTCCAATTTTTAAACCTCACTGCACGCTGACAAGACCAGGCATTTTGGCTAATTACGAGGTATTTCCTACTGAATTCTTCCCCATTTTCAATTTCTTTGTATACGCTCTTCCCATCCCAAAAATCGGGAACTTTTTTTCCAAATCCTTCAATTATAGTTGCAGCGATATCTGTAGCATAAAGAAGGGAGTCGTACTGTTTTTTCCATTTTTTCTTAGGCCATTTTATTATCATGGGTACTCGATTAACAATATGGCAAGCTGTTGCGTGATCTCCATACACGTTTAATTCTCCTTGGCTTTCACCGTGATCTGAACTTATTATAACAAGAGTATCATTAAAGATCTCTAGACCTTTAATTATTTCAATTACTTTTCCAACAAAGTCGTCAGCATATCTTATTCCAACATCATACGCATTAATCCATTTAGTAAAATCATCAAGGTTTTCTATTTCCTGAATGTTCTGTATTCTTTTATAGAACTGAGTGAGTTTCAGTTTGTCAAAGCCTCCAATATCGCGTGCTGAACGAGGGCCATAACTATTTCGATGTTCCTTAATAATTTCTTCTGTTATCCAAGAAGGAGGAGGATCATTTTCAAAAGAAGGTTCAAACAATAGAGGCGTTCGGTAGGGGGTGTGAGGGTCCCACACATTAAGATGTAAAAACCAATTATCTTTCTTACCGTTATCTTTAAGCCATTTCTCTGCATAAGGAAAAACATCATCAGCAATCTCATGACCTCTTTTACCGGGATTGTACATTTCATTCCAGCCGGAACAAAACCAAAACGCAGAATGCCTTTCTGCAAAAGGTGATATCGATACAGTGTAATACTTCGCACTTCTAAGGATTCCAATCCAATTATTCCTTAAAAAATTATCATCAAATCCTCGTTCTTTCCCGGTTAATCTCATATCTGCTGCAGTACCTCCGTGACCGACTATACCCGTATGAATTCCAAATCTACCAGTAAAAAACGAGGCTCTAGAAGGTAAACAAGGGGCATCTGAAGCGTAGCAATTTGTAAATATCGAACCTTCTTCTGCAACTTTATCAATGTTCGGTGAAGTGTTGCGATGATACCCATAACATCCTAGATGGTCAGGTCTAAGAGTATCGATGTCAAAATATATTATTCTCATAATTCATATTATTTTCTCTTCATTAAATAATCTTAATTAAAAAAGTACAAGATATTAATTTTCACTCTCATCCTCTCTAAGAAAGAATGGAAGATAATTTTAATTAGATTTCATTTAAGTAGGTTATGAATATGAACGAAAGATCAAACGAGATACCAGAATGGGAAAACTTTACTATATTCGGTATAGGAAAAGAAAAAGCACACTCAACTTTAATTCCATTTGAGAGCTTCGATGAGGCTTTAGGAAATAGGGAAGATTCCAAGTATTTCAAACTTCTTAATGGAAACTGGAAATTCAACTGGGTAAAAACACCTCGGGAAAGACCTATGGAATTTTACCTAGAAGATTTTGAAGTTGATTCTTGGGAAGAGATTGATGTTCCCAGTAATTGGCAGATGAGGGGTTATGGAATACCAATATATACCAATGTTAAATACCCGTATAGCATTAACACTAAAGAAATTCCAAAGATTGACCATAATTATAACCCAGTCGGGTCTTATAGAAAAAATTTTACTATCCCGGCAAAGTGGAGCGATCGTGAGGTTATAATTCATTTTGCGGGAGTTAAATCAGCTTTCTACATCTGGATTAACGGAAAGAAAGTTGGGTATAGCCAGGGAAGTATGACCCCCGCAGAGTTTAATATAACAGATTATATCAAATCGGGTAATAACTTTCTTGCGGTTGAGGTTTATCGATGGTCAGACGGTTCTTATTTAGAAGATCAAGATATGTGGAGATTTAGTGGAATATACCGAGATGTGTATTTATATGCAACCCCAAAAATCCATATACGAGACTTTTTTGCACAATGCGAGCTTGATGAAAATTATCAACATGCAATTTTGAATGTTAAAGTAAAGGTTATTAACACTGGAAAAGAGGACACGAAACAAAATGAGATTGAAGTCTCATTAATGGATGAGGAACAACACTACA
>JAGXOB010000011.1:6399-38888 GCA_019894735.1 Promethearchaeota archaeon
TTACCTTTACGATTTATTTCTAAAACTTAAGAATTCAAAAAATCAGTCAATCGAGGTAGAGCATTGTAAAATAGGTTTTAGAAAAATCGAAATTGATGATAAAGGCAGTTTCCTTATTAATGGTAAATCTATAATTTTTAAAGGTGTAAATAGACATGAGCACGATCCTGACCACGGACGCGCTATACCTTACGATAGAATGGTTCAAGATATTATATTAATGAAACAAAATAATATCAACTCTGTTAGAACGAGTCATTATCCAAATCACCCTAAGTGGTACGATTTATGCGATCAATATGGTATTTATGTAGTTGATGAATGTAATTTAGAATCTCATGGGTTAAGGACCACGATTCCCGCGAGTCTTCCTGAGTGGACGGAAGCGTGTGTTGACCGAATGGTGAGCATGGTAGAACGCGATAAGAACCACCCCAGTGTGGTAATCTGGTCCTTAGGAAATGAGGCAGGAATGGGGAAGAATTTTAAAATTATGAAAGAGGAAACTCTTAAAATTGATACTTCTAGACCAATTCACTACGAAGGAGATTTAAATCAAGAAATAGTTGATATTATTAGCAGTATGTATTTATCACCTCAAAGACTTGAAAGAAATTTAAAAAAAAATAAAGCTGGACACTCAGGAATGGGTGTTAAGTTAAGTAGCCCAAGACCCTATGTCTTATGTGAATATGCCCACGCGATGGGGAATAGTTTAGGGAATTTTCAAGAATTTATGGATGTGTTTGAAAAATACCCAAACGCCATTGGAGGTTTTATTTGGGATTTTATAGATCAAGGGTTAAGGAAAGGATCAGATAAGGGAGAAGAGTTTTGGGCGTATGGAGGAGATTATGGAGATGAACCAAACGATAGTAATTTTTGCATCAACGGTATAGTTTTACCAGATCGTAAACCAAATCCAGCATTATTTGAAGTTAAAAAAGTATATCAGAACATCAAGGTACACCCTGTAAACCTAATTGAGGGAAGAGTATTAATTCACAACAAATTCGATTTTATAATGTTAAGTAATATAAAAATTGGTTGGGAATTAACTGCCAACGGTAAGATAATTCAAACAGGGATGCTTGAATATATAGAAGTAGAACCAAACGAGCAAAAAGAAGTCATCATTCCATTTCAAAAACCTAACTTGGAACCCAATACCGAATACCATCTTAAGATAATTTCGACTCTGAAAGATAACACACTCTGGGCTGAGAAGGGGCATGTTGTTGCCTGGGATCAATTCAAATTACCATTCAGTGCACCAAAAGAAACTGGTGCTCTAGAAAACGTTACAGAGATAGAATTAGATGATCTAAAAGAGTATTATGAGATTACGGGAGAAGAATTTAAAGTAAAAATAGGCAAAACAAGCGGCGTTTTAGAATCTTACATATATAATAGCATAGAGCTTTTAAATACTCCTTTAGTCCCTAATTTTTGGAGAGCTCCAACGGATAACGATATTGGTCATATAGATTTAGATTTAAAATCAGCTACCAGTTTTGATTTTAGCTGGAAGGATACCAGTAAAAACAGAATTGTTAAAGATATTACTTATAAAAGGTTAAATAATGGTGTCATTAAGGTATCAGTACTTTTTACAATTGACAATTCAGATCAAGATTTGTCCATCTTATATACAATATTTGGAGATGGGAACATAGTAGTCAAGAATTCAATTAGACCATCAATTAATATGGGTCGTTTCGGTATGCAATTGACAATTCAGAAGAATTTTGATCAATTAACTTGGTTCGGAAGAGGTCCTCATGAAACTATGCTAGATCGAAAAACAAGCGGAGTAATTGGAATATATTCAGGAAAAGTCGATGAATTAATCCATAACTACGTAAAACCACAGGAAAACGGTAATAGAACGGATGTGAGATGGGCAGCTCTAACCAACGAGGAAAATATAGGCCTTTTTGTCTCTGACATAGGCGATACGCATCTGAGTGTAAGCGTATGGCCATATTCTCTGGAAGACTTAGAATCAGCGAAACATACTTACGACTTACCTAAACGCGATTTTAACACTTTCAACATTGATTACAAACAACAGGGAGTTGGAGGAGACATCCCAGCTTTGGCTGTACTTCACAAAAAATATAAATTAAAGGGTGGAGAGGATTATTCTTACACTTTCAGAATCAGAGGATATTCTAAAGATAAAGGAGACTTTAATTCTCTATTTAAGAAGATTCCCCCATTTATATAGAATAACTCTCTAATTTAAGTAATTTTTTATTTTTTTTGGTTTTCCACCATCGCGAGCAGATTTTGAGGCTTGAATCCCTGACATGGTGAAATTAGCAGCTACTTTAGCGTGTAGAGAGGATTTTATTCCATTTTTAATTGCTATAAACCAATCATCTAAAATACGAGCATCTGCACCATTATAAAGTCCTTTAACTTGAGGAATTATGCTATTTAAAGCCTTTTGATCAATCTTACTAGTGCTTCCTTTTCTACGTTGGAGTTTATTAATTTTATGACCATCAGCTAAAAATAACCTGCCAGGTTTATCAACTTGATAGCATTCATAGGTACCCGTACGCCCCACCAATTGGATTGAGATTCTAGTAGGTTCTCGAGCAAATTTATAAGCGTTAGCACATTTAGCGATAGCTTTAGTGTTTGTGCGAAATAACGCAACTTGGAAAGCTTTCGCTGGTTTACATATCGGATCTCCTTGATACCCTCCAATATCGTTAGCAAAACTCGTAACTTCACTAAAAGGCATTGGGTTATTTAGTCCTCCTAGCGCAACTTGAGCAGGACCAATCGAGTGAGCATACATCATTGGATCAAATAATTGATACCAGGAGTCAACACGAGGTTTATCAATATCCCCGAAACCTTGGTCTCTCCATCGATAGGTCACATCATGCAAGTATTCTGATTCAGCATAAACAGATTCCCCAATTTTTCCCGTAGATGCCAGATGCGCAGCATATAAAACTTCAGGAATGAAACAATAATTCTCTCCTAGTTGATAAATCTTACCAGATGTGTCTTCAGCGTCAATAATCCGATTAATATCTTTCTCACGAATAGCCATTGGTATCTCTGAAAAAACATGAAGATTAGATTCTAATGCAGCAACAACCTGATCCGCGTGAAACTGGGGAGGACTTGTTATTATAATTGCGTCAAGCTCATTAGTATCTAATAGCTCATCAAAACTTTCTGTTACTTTAACTCCCCCTTTTTTTTTCAGCAGTTCAGCAACTTTTGGATTTGGATCAAATCCAGCAACTAATTTTGATCTCCCTTTTAGCAATGGGTGATTATCTATTTCAGCCAGAAGACCAATTGAGTGAAGTCCAAACCCGACGATCCCAATTTTTATCACATTTTCCATAGTGTTAGTTAATTCATGAAATTATTAATAGTTAAGGATAACTGACAAAGATGTAAACGCTACAACCAGTGAGTTTAATTTTTTTAAGAGATTTTACAATATATGGATAAAAAAATTGTGTTAATCGGCGCTGGGAGTGCCGCCTTTGGGCCACCAACATTTATTGATTTAAATTTGAGTGAAATATTAGCTGGTTCTACTATTGTACTCGTCGACATAGATACTGAAAAGTTACACATGATGTATGAAGTATTATCAGAAGATAATATAAAATTAGGTAATAAATTTAATATCGAAAGTACACCAGACAGAGAAAAAGCCCTAAAAGGAGCAGACTTTGTTATAAATTCAACTGAACATGGAGATAGATTTGAACTTCGTTGGCAAGATAACACAATACCTAGGAAACACGGCTCAACAGAAAGAATGGCCGAAAATGGAGGGCCGGGAGGATTTTTCCATAGCGCTCGCCAGATACCTGAGATTATTAAAATTGCTAAAGATGTTGAGAGGATATGCCCGGATGCATTTTTTATTAATTATAGTAATCCTATGTCCCGGATTTGCTTAGCTTTAAAAAGAGCAGTGCCTAACCTTAAAATGTTTGGACTTTGTCATCAAATCGGACTTCTAACACCTCCTCATTTATCAAGGATATTAGATAAAAAAAGGAATGATTTTCAAATAATTACTGGAGGTCTTAACCACTTCGCGTTTTTGATGGGATTAAAAGATTTAAATAGTGGAGATGATTTACTACCCATTTTCAATGCAAACTGTCAACATTACTTTCAGGACAAGTGGGATCGATTCCATTATGCAGATTTAACATTCGAGGTTTACAAAAGATTTGGTTGGTTCCCGTATGTAGGTGATAACCACATATGCGAATATTTACAATTTGGGTCTCATTACACAACAGCTGAAGACTTAACAGAATGGATAACTAGAATGGAACAAGCTAATAAAGGGGGGAACGCAAAATTAAAAAGATACTATAAACGATTAAAAGACGGTAAATATCCTAAAAAGGGGATGCTTATGGGAGGGCATTCTGGTGAGAGAGCTATTCCGATTATCGAAGCAATTGTCAATGATAGTTATTCGTATGAAATAGCAGTAAATATACCTAATGATGGGATTATTGAAAATCTTCCTCAAGATTTAGTTATTGAATGCTCTGGAACTGTTAATAAAGAAGGTATTCAAGGAGTTAAATTAGGCGAAATCCCTAAAAGTATCGCAGCATTATTACGTATAGAAGCCTCTATTCAAGATTTATGCGTTGAAGCTATATTTCAGGAATCAAAACAACTAGCTATTGACTGTATAGCAATGGATGTGAATTGTGGCAGCTTCGATATGGCTGAATCCATATTTGATGAGATGATGGAACTACAAAGGAAGTATTTACCTAATTTTTTATAAATGATTGAATCGATTCACTTTTTTTTATAACTTTAAAATATCGTTTTCATTTCTGTTTTCTTCCTGTTGCGATTAAAATTATTCCTAGTATTAAGAGAACTATTCCAACTGGAAGACTTATTACAAACTCTACTACACCAGATAATAAAAAGCTTATCGCTGCTATAACACATAGTGCAATTCCTATAATAAATTTTACATTATCCACTTTTGGATTGTCAACTTCTTAATATTTTTTTTTCCTATTTTGATTTAATTTATTAAGATTTTATTATTTCACAGTATTTTTAGATATTATTACTAACAGATTTTTTATTCAGTCTACCCATTTTAATCGTATAACTATAGAATAGTTATATTTCATTTTTAGAAGTGAGAAAAAATAAAATTAATATTTTTGATTATTAATTAGAATCGATTACCACATTTTTAAATAATTTTTATATTAAGCCATCTTTAAAGTTATTTAAGGTGGATTACATTTTGAAACGATTTTTAGCCTTTGATATTGGTGCCAGTTCTGGAAGAGTTATAGTTGGGATTTTAGATGAAGAAAATCTCGTTTTAGATGAAATTTATCGGTTTTCTAATTGTGGAGTTCGGAAAAATGGCTCGATTTTATGGAATATTTTAGAAATTTATTCAGAATTATTAAACGGACTTAGACAGTATGTAAAAAAATATGGAAGTAGGATTGATGGCATAGGTATAGATACATGGGGTGTGGATTTTGTTTTATTAGATAAAAACAATGAACTTGTTGGACCAAGTCACCACTATAGGGATTCAAGAACAAAAGGAATGCTTAATCATATGTTTAAGAAAGTTTCAAAAGATGAGATTTTCAATCATACGGGCATACAGTTTATGGAGTTTAATAGCTCTACTCAATTGTATTCTCTTATACATTACAATTCTCCTCAATTAAATATATCAGAGACGTTTCTAATGATACCTGATTATTTAAATTATTTATTGTGCGAGAAGAAATGCTCAGAATACTCCATTGCCACTACGTCTCAATTATTAAATCCAAATACGCTAAATTGGTCTAAAGAATTAATTGAAAAGTTAGGATTTAATCGTTCTTTATTCCAAGAAATAATTCCTTCAGGAACGATCTTAGGTAAACTAAGAAAAGAGATTGCTAATGATGTAGGTATGAATGAACTTTCAAATATTATCGCACCAGCTTGTCATGACACGGGGTCTGCAATAGCGGCTGTTCCTGTTGATATGAGGGAATTTAAGAGAGGAGAATGGGCATATCTTAGTTCTGGGACATGGAGCCTTTTAGGAGTCGAATTAAATAAACCTATAATAAATAAAACAGCGCTTAAGTTCAACTTTACGAATGAGGGTGGAGTAGATAATACAATTAGATTTCTAAAAAATGTAACTGGATTATGGATTCTTCAAGAATGTAAAAAAGAATGGGAGAACCAAGGTTTAGATTATACTTGGGAAAAAATTGTATCAGACGCTATGGAAGCTAAACCATTTCAATGTTTTATAAATCCTGACGATCCTCTTTTCCATAATCCTCCTGAAATGCTCAATACTATTACAAAATATTGTGAAAAAAGTAATCAGATTCCTCCTAAAACTGTAGGTGATATTTCAAGAACAAATTTTGAGGGTTTAGCTTTTAGATATAGGCAAATTCTTGAATCCTTAGAAAGCATCATTGAAAAGAAAGTAGAAATCTTGTTTATAATTGGTGGCGGATCTTCCAATCAACTACTAAATCAATTTACGGCAAATTCTCTTGATATTCCAATTAAAGCGGGTCCAGTTGAGGCTACTTCTATTGGTAACATTTTGATACAAGCAAAAGCAGTGGGACTAGTAAACAACCTTGAAGAACTCAGAAAATGTGTTATAAAATCTTTTCCCACTTCAGATTATTATCCTGAAGACGTTAGAAATTGGAAGAATGCATATAAAAAATATTTAAAATTTTCTAGTTAGATATATTCAAATGAACTAGGTTTCAGAATTATTTCTATAATTTAGAATTAAAAAAAGAGATAAGATAAAATTAATTTATTCAATTCTTCCTCGTTTTTCCATATGAAGTGCTTCGAGTTTTTCTCTCATATCATCTAGTTTCTCCCCATGGATCGGATAAAAGTACATAAAAATTAGACCTATAGTACTTGCTATTGCGGGAATCAAGAACATTAATATTTTAATACCGAATAATGCAGAATCCGATTGTGGTACAGGAGAATTTTGTATGTATCCAAAAACTCCAAGGATAAATGTCGCAACAATCGGACCAATACTTTGAGAAGGTTTGTGAATTAAAGCGTCCATACCTATGAACATGCCCTCTCTTCTTGATCCGTTTCTCAGCTCATCCTCATCTATAGAAAGGTACAAAATTGGTGTATTAAATACAGTATACCCTCCCAGAAATGTTCTAATTGCTAAGCCAATCACAACTATTATAGGAACATCTACAAAGACTACGATCGCAAATAAGATGAAAGAAAATATGGCTTTCAAGACTCCAAACCTTAGTAATATCTTCCGCATCCCCCATTTTGGTCTTAATTTCATGCAAAAAATGTTAGAACCGTATCCAATAAAGAAAAAGATCGCAAAATAGAATAATAGCCCACCTTCACCTAAAACCAATAAATATACAAAAAGATAACTTAACCCAATCGAACCTACAAAGGCATCGCAGAAAATATAACCCATATAAGTTAAAAACGACTTCAACCTTAGAGTTTCTTTTACTGCTTTAATTAATGGAAGACCCTCGTCTTTTTGAAATTCAGGTTTTTCTTCGCATAAATGGGCAGTGACGATCAATAATATTGTAGAGAAAATAGCAACAATAAGCATTAAGAATATAAATTCCGAAGAAGTTGGATCCATAGCCCCTACAATTATGAACATTGGAATTACAAAGATAGCACCAACTATAGTGGCAAGTAAATTTGCTTTATTCCTTTCGTCCAAATCAGATGTCATTTCGGGCATTAATGCCATCCATACCAGAACTACCAAGGTAAAAAAAGTATCAAACAAGCAAATGCTTATTATAAAATGAATAAATATTATTATTTGGTTATCGAAACTCCAAGGAAACCAGACGATCATAAATGTTAGTGCCCAAATGGGAGCTCCATATTTAATGTAAATAGTCCTTCTGCTTCCCCATTTCTTTGGATTAGTTCGATCAGACATTTGACCAAGCAGGGGATCATTTATTGCATTAATCACCAAGTAAATTACTTGTCCAATGACAAAAAGGGTAGGATCTAATTGTAATTTGTCAAAAAAGAGTTCAATATATTTTAATCCAAATATAAATACTAGTAGTCCATTTGGAATGGCACCTAAAGCATAGCCCCATAGATTTCTCGAACTGAGTTGTTTTTTATTTTGATTTTCCATAAAAAATCATCATTTATTCTAAAATTTAATATGAATGCAAATAGATCGATTAATGTATATATAGTTTTTTATCAATATTTTAAATCCTTTATAATAGAGCTATAGACACAAAAATAAAATCCAAGTAAAAATATTTGAAGAAAAAGGTTTATTCTATTTCAAAGTTGTAGAACCCAGATCCAAGGGTATAAACTAAATAATTTTCTTTCTGGATTATTGAATTCGTATCTTCGGTTATAATTTTGCTTTCCTTCCAAATAACTTTACTATTTTCTCTGATTTCTATTGTTGAATCATCGATTGGTATCCAAGTTTCAGCTTTCATTCCTACGGGGATAGTTATAGATATTTTTAAAAAATTGCCAAATTTCTCCCAGGAACAAGACAGAGTTCCTTTACATGTATTTAATGTTGATCTAGCATACTCCATATCATCAGGGAGAAAAGGTTTTATACTTACTGTATCCCAGCCTGGAGACTCACATCTAATTCCTGTTAAAGTTTTGTAAAACCAAGTGTCAACTGAACCAAGCATGATATGGTTATGTGAATTCATTCCACCTCCTTCTAGTTTTTCCCAGCGCTCCCATAGTGTGGTAGCTCCCTCCTTAATCATATATCCATAACTTGGAAAACTTTCTTGAGTTATCATCTTGTATGCTATTTCCGGATAGCCATTATCAGATAACACATCAAAAATATATCTTGTTCCCACAATTCCAGTATCAATATGATAATCAAAATCTTCTTTAATAGCGTCAGTCAAAATTGAGAGTACTTTCTTTTTCTTTTTATCAGGAACTATATTTAAATAGAGAGGTAAAACATTCGAAGTTTGACTTATAGATCTATCTACCGGAGAGAGAGTTGTTGTTTCATAAGAAACATTAAGGAATTTTTTATTGAATGCTGTTTTTATTTCCTCAGATTTATTTTTAAAAAATTCATGATCGTCTTTTTTCCCAAGAATTTCTGCAATTTTTGAGAAGTAAAGGGTGTCATGGTAAAAATACCAAGAAGATGTCAACTCTACCGAAGTTTTTCTTGAAACGATAGAACAAGGAGGACACCAATCACCAAATTTTCCCATTAAAAATAAGTTATCTTCTGATTTTGAAATAAGAAATTTTACGTAATTTTTCATTCCCTCATAATTTTCTTCAAGAGCACGAAGATCATTATAATACCAATATAGATACCATGCAATTGTTATGTAGGCGCTCCCCCATGCAGGATCAGCAGGATATAATGACCAGTATGGTGGAACAACATCGGAAAGACTTCCATCTTCTTTTTGACATTCTTTAATATCTCTCAAATATTTAAGGAAAAAGCGAGCCATATCAAAGTTTAAAATAGCTTCTTCTGCTGCGAGTTGAGCGTCACCCATCCATCCATGGCGTTCATCTCTTTGAGGACAATCAGTAGGAATACTCATTAAATTACTTAATTGACCCCATATGATATTAGCATGAATCTGATTAATTAGAGAGTTAGAACAGTAAAAATCTCCAGTTTTTGGAACATTCGAATGAAAAAATAAACCCGCAAAATTACTTTTGGTTGGCACTCCCGGATAACCTGTGATCTCGACATATCGAAATCCGTGATATGTGAAGTGTGGAACAAAACATTCCTCTCCCTCTCCTTTAAGAATATATATATCGGTTGCAGGCGCATTTCCATTTGTAGCGGTATTGAGAGTGCCATCTTTTGACAATATTTCAGAAAATCTTAACTTTACTTCTGAACTACGAGGACCACGTACTTTCATTTTTACAAATCCTGTAAAGTTCTGTTTAAAATCAATGACATACATTCCTGGTTCAGGACTATAAATCTCTTGAGGTTCTATAATCTTAGTAATTTGGATAGGATTCATCATCTGTGATGATAAATTGTAACCATCAACCCTAACTGCCTTTTTCCACTCAGCATCATCAAAACCAGTCTTATCCCATCCCGGCATCTCGATTCTGGCGTCATAGATTTCACCAAAATACATCCCATTTTCTCTGATAGGTCCAATAGATATTTTCCATGAATCATCTGTGCACATTATCTCCTCACTATCATCACTGTAATGAATGTTTACTTGCAGTATTAGTTTGGGAAAATCATAACCAAATAATTCAACACATCGACCATTTCCTAAGATCACACCTATAGCATTCTCTTTTTGCATAAATGCTGATACATCATATGTAGAATATAAAGCCAATTTGTTGTAATCTGTTTGTGCTGGTTCAAGTACCCGATCTCCAACTTTTTTTCCATTTATGTATAGTTCATAATAACCTAATCCACAAACATAAACCTTCGCAGATTTAATTGATTTTGGAGCTAAATATTCCTTTCTTAAGTATAATGCGTGTACTTCTTTAATTCGTCCTGCTAAATTTCTTCCTCCGGATTTATATTGTAATTTCTTTCTATTTTGCTTATCGATGAATTCCCCTTTACTAATCCATTGAGCTTTCCAATCAGATTCTTCAAATAAAGCAGTCCCAAATTGGTGAATAGCACTATATTCACTCTCCTTGTTATTATTATCCCACCACTTTACTCGCCAGTAATATTTATTATCACTTTCTAGAGCCCTCCCGTTATAAGATACATTAACACTTAAATCCAATTCTACTTTTCCACTGTCCCAGACATCTCCATTTTTGTCTTCTGAGAGAATTTTATCAGAAGATACAATTATTTGATAAGCAGTTTGTCTTTTATTTTTTAGTTCGTCAGCTAATTTCCAAGAAAATCTCGGTTTTTTTACATCAATGCAAATTGGATTAACGAGATATTCACATTTCAAATCAAAAGGAGGTTTTATCATAGATATTATCACTTTAGGATTGTTAATAGTAAATATATATCATCATAACAGTTTATAAATTATAAATTTTTATTAGTAGTTAAAATTCTAATAATTAAAGTGTGGTTTTTTTGCTTCAAGATATAAAAAATCTCTATGGAATTGCAAAAGATAAGTATAATGAGCTTGGAGTTAATACAGATTTAGCGTTAAATGAGCTAAAACAAATTTCATTATCAATCCATTGTTGGCAAGGTGATGATGTTGGTGGTTTTGAGCGTTCTGACTCTGCAATTACAGGAGGTGGGATTTTAGCAACTGGAGATTATCCGGGTAAAGCAAGAAACATTAAAGAACTTCAGATGGATCTTAGTAAGACGATTTCATTAATTCCTGGTAACCATCGAATTAATTTACATGCTTCTTATGGAGAATTTAAAGACAAATTTATAGATAGGAACGCAATAAAACCGGAACATTTTCAAAATTGGATAAACTGGGCAAAAGAAAAGAATTTAGGGTTAGACTTTAATTCTACACTTTTTTCACACCCGAAAGCTGATACAGGTTTTACATTGAGCAGCAAATCTTCAGAAATTAGAGATTTTTGGATCGAGCACGTTCAAAAGTGTCGGGAAATAAGTGCCGAAATTGGAAAGCAGTTATGTAATCCTGTAATTCACAATCTATGGATCCCTGATGGCTCTAAAGATATTCCCGTGGATAGATCCGGGCATAGAGATTTATTGAAAAAATCGTTAGATCAGATTTTTGCTAAGAACTATAATCCTAAATATATGATGGATACTCTTGAGGGAAAATTGTTTGGAATAGGAAGTGAGTCATTTGTTGTAGGGAGCCATGATTTTTATTTAAGTTACGCAGTGAAGAATAATCTTATGTTAACATTAGATACAGGTCATTTCCACCCTACTGAATCTGTTGCAGATAAAATTAGTGCAATTCTACCATTTATTAAGGGATTAATACTTCATATTAGTCGTGGTGTGAGGTGGGATAGCGATCATGTTGTTATTTTAAATGATGATTTAATGAAACTTTCTGAGGAAATAATCAGAAGTAAAAATCGTGAAAAAATTCACTTGGGATTAGATTTCTTTGATGCCTCAATTAACCGTCTCGGAGCATGGATTATTGGGGCTAGATCCACTTTAAAAAGCCTCTTAAATGCTTTGTTACAACCCTTGGAGCTATTGAAAGAATTTGAGGAAAATAACCAGTTATTTCAAAGATTAGCGTATCTCGAAGAAATTAAATCTCTCCCACTTGGAGCTGTATGGGATTATTATTGTTACCAACATAATGTACCAGTTGGAAAAGATTGGATTAAAGATGTGGAAGAATATGAACGTAATACTCTAGTGAATAGGACATAATAATGAAAGGGCTAAATGGTAAAATTCTTGAAGTAGATTTAAATCATGAGAAATCTAATATAGTAGCTATACCTGAAGAAATAACATTAGATTATATAGGGGGAAGAGGATTAGGAGTAAAACTATTAACTGAAAGACTTCCATTTAAAACTGATCCTTTAAATCCAATAAATCTCCTAATTTTTTCAACGGGACCTTTTGGGGGGACTACAGTTCCCACAAATGGACGATTTTCGTTAGTCACGAAATCTCCGTTAACTAATGGAATTTTCTATTCTAATTCTGGAGGCTCCTTCGGAATAGTTATGAAAAGGTGTGGATACGATGGAATTTTAATTCAAGGAGCATTAAAGGAACCAGGTTATCTTTTAATTGATGATGGAAATGTTTCGATAAAAGGTGCCTCTAAATTATGGGGATATGACACTGAAAAAACGTTAGATGAATTAAAAAAGATCGAGGGTAAAAATACTAATTCTCTAATGATAGGTCCTGCTGGTGAAAATTTAATCAATATTGCAGCAATAATGAATGATGCCGCAAGGGCGTTTGGCAGAGGTGGCGTTGGAGCAGTAATGGGTTCTAAAAACCTTAAGGCTATTGTAGTTAAAGGGGGAAATATTAAGGTAGAAATTAATGATCGAGAGTTATTAAAGAAATACGTCAAAGTAGCGCAAGATAAGATAAAAGTTGTCCCTATTACTCGCTCATCATTACCAATGTTTGGTACTTCAGCTTTAGTTAATGTTATTAATATTCTTGGAATGCTTCCGATTAATAATTTTCAAAAGGGTTTTGATGAGAGAGTTACTCAAGTTAGCGGTGAGGAAATAAACAGAAAATTAACTCAAGAACACGAGGGTTGTTATGCGTGTCCAATAAGATGTGGAAGATTAACAAAAGCAGGTGATATGAAAGGTAAAGGTCCGGAATATGAATCTGTATGGGCTCTTGGGCCAAATCTTGGTATTTATGATTTAATCACGGTTACTCAAGCAAATTATTTATGCAATAAATATGGAATAGATACTATATCTTGTGGTGGAAGTATTGCTTGTGCTATGGAGCTACAGGAAAAGGGACTACTAACCGATTCTTCTCTAAAATTTGGAAACGACAGCATTCTTAAAGAATTAGTTAAAAAAATTGCTTTAAAGGAGGGTATTGGAGCTCAAATCGGTGAGGGTTCAAGAATTTTATCCAAAAACTATAACTCTGAAGAATTTGCTATACATGTTAAAGGCTTAGAGCTACCTGCCTATGATCCAAGAGGAGCTATTGGACATGCATTGGGTTATGCTACATCTAATAGAGGAGGTTGTCACCTTACTGGATATATGGCTTCTTTAGAAATTTTTGCGGCACCAAAAAAAATCGATAGATTTACTGTAGCCGGAAAACCGGACTTGTTGGTATTAAAACAAAATCAGAAAGCTATAGAAGACAGTTTAGTGATTTGCGCTTTCGCGGGTTGGGCTCTAGGACTTGATTATTACGCTCGATTTATGAAAGCTATTTCAGGAATAGAGTATGATGTAATGAAACTTCTTGAAATCGGAGAAAGAATATATAACCTAGAAAGGATTTTTAATATAAGAGAAGGATTAGGCAAAAAAGACGACAATTTGCCACCAAGATTTACAAAAGTTCCCTTTAAGGATGGTATTTCGAAAGGGCATGTTGTACCGTTAGAAAAAATGTTAGAACAGTACTATTATGTACGGGGTTGGGATAAAGATGGAGTTCCAAAACCAGAATTGTTAAAGAAGCTTGGTATTAAACATATTTAATATAATAAGGTTGAATGTTATGGTTGTTGATGAATCAATATATAAGATTTTCAAAAACATTGGAAAGCATTTAGTAAGACATGGATATAATACCTCACACTCAGGGAATATTTCCATTAGGAGTGGAGGAAAGATTATTATTAAAAGAAGAGCAGCAATGTTAGGGGACTTGCAATTAGAAGATTTGGTAGTGAGTGACTTAAAAGAGGAAGACTCAAGTTCACTCATCGCCAGCACCGAACTTGGGGTTCACAGAGCCATCTACTTAGAAACTGATGCAATGGCTGTGATTCACGCTCATAATCCTTATTGTGTAGCATTATCTTTAATTGAAGATGAGATAACTTGTATCGATGCTGAAGGATTTGCGTTGTATAAAAAAATTCCAATTATTGATGTAGAAATACCCGCTGGAGCATATTATACTTCAATTGAAGTACCCAAAATGCTTAAAAACTATCCCTTTGTTATAGTGAGAGGGCATGGTATTTTTGCTAAGGGGATGACATTAGAGGACGCATTACAATATGTTACTGGAGCAGAACAATCAGCTCATATAAGATATCTTACTTTAATGACTGGAAAACCCTTAAAAAGAGATTTTTCAAAAGAAAAAGATTTCTCAAGTTGGTAATTAGAAACATCTAATTAATTTCATCCCAAGCTTTTCTCACTCTAGACATTGGGTCTTCTTCTACTTTTGGTGAAATTCCTAAAATCATCGTAGAACGTTTATTTATATCATAAGTAGGCCACTCTGGTATACCAGCATGATTTGGATTTCCTGTTCGGGCAAAAGAAAGCCAAGTATCCATCATAATTTTAGACAATTTTTCTGAATCTTCATCAATTTTTATTGCTTCTTTATATGCTTCAGAATTTATTGCACCGAATATAAATGGTATTTCAAGTGTGTGAAATGCCGTTCCAGATACAAGAGATTCGTATGAGAAGATATAATTATAGATATTAGATTGATTATTCAAATGGGCTTCTATTTGGTGTATCGTAGGAATTGTAAACATGGAATCTGAAAGAAGTGCACTCCAATATTTATACATATTAGTTTGAGAATCCAATCCCATAGACTCATAAACCATACCCAACTGAGTTAATTTCTCTTCATTTACTCCATGTCGATTTAACATAGATTTCAATATTTTAACAACTCCCTTTTTCGCATCCTCAGTTGCTTGGTTAATAAATGAAAAAACTATTCCAATTTCATCTTCGTTCCAACCTAGGATTACTGGAACTTTTGCCGCTTTCCCTTGTCTTATTAGTTCTATTGGTTGATCAGGAATTATTTTTCCGTCGATAAAGGGTCTAAATGGGTTTTCTTTATCATCAATTACAGTTCCTGATATCTTTTTTTGCGATCTTATTAGTTTTTTAATAGGAACTTCTCGTAATTTTTCAACATCACCATTCTCAATTCGTAGTTTTAATAGAAGTTCTTCGGCACCATTTCTTGAATTTGTTCCTTGAAATGATATCGGATTAGCGACTCCACTTTGGACTATAGCTTTATTTATTAGATCTCGTGACTCTGGGATTGAGAGCAGAATTACAACGGATTCCCCTCCTGCAGATTCGCCGAAGATTGTAACGTTATTCGGATCCCCTCCAAAAGATTTAATATTCTCTTGAACCCATTTTAATGCAGCTATTTGATCTAATATACCGATATTTGGGGTCACATTTGGCAAATCTAGGAATCCTAAAGCGCCTAATCTGTAATTGAAGTTCACAACAACAACATCACCATAGGAAGCAAGCCTTGCTCCGTTAAATCGATCTCTTATGCTCCCACCAATAAGGAAAGCACCTCCATGAACCCAAAACATAACGGGTCTTTCTTTTTCATCTGCGGAAGGCGTCCAAATATTCAAATATAAGCAGTCTTCATTCTCTTCATGATTTAGAGGAGGAATTTCTTCGTAACCCTGAGGAGCAATTGGTCCAAATTTGGTTGTATCCTTAATCTCATCCCATTTTTCCAAACTTTGAGGTCCTTTAAATCTTAGACCAGCAACCGGTGGCTTAGCGTATGGAATACCAAGAAAAGATTGAAATTTATCCTCTTGATTGCCTTTTATTTTGCCATTTTTTGTTGTAACTATAACCATATAAATATCCCTCAAAAGAAATGTTCAAATTAATATTAATTAATATTATTTAAGTTTTTAAATTTCCAGAAATAATTAAAATTCTCGTTAATTTTTACATGATATAGAAATAGTAGAAGCGATGAAGGGTAAAGTTAGAGGGTATCAGAATAATGAATAAAACTAAATTAATAGAAAAGCTTGGTTTTGAAACCGACGATAAGGTTGTGATTTTTCACATTGACGATGTAGGGTTTTCTCACTCTTCAAATCTAGCTACTTTTGAATGTTTGGATTTTGGTGTCGCTAGTTGCGGATCAGTAATAGTCCCTGCGCCTTGGTTTTTAGAAGCAGCATCAATATGTAAAAAACAACCTTCTTACGATATGGGAGTACATTTATCTCTTACGTGTGAATACGATTTTTATAGATGGCGAGCGTTGAGCAGCGTGGATCCTAAAACGGGGTTACTTGACTCAGAAAGATCGCTATGGCGCACTGCTGAGGAAGCGGTTGCTAATGTAAATCCTCAAGCAGCAGAAATAGAAATGCGTACTCAAGTTCAAACAGCACTTGATAGTGGTATTGATGTCACACATATAGACACACATATGGGAACCGTTATGGATCCTAAATTCTTACCTTCTTATTTAAAAATAGCTCGCGAATTTAAAGTTGCTGCGTTTTTACCTCGAGCATCAAGAGAGGATCTTGAAAATAATGGTTTTGGACACCTTGCTGATGTGTTTTTAACCATGTTTGATAAATTAGAAAAAAGTGGAACTCCCATTCTCGATTACATGATTATTGATACTATGGGAGAGAGCCCAAATAAAACAGATTACTATTGTAAAAGATTAAGCAAAATTAAGCCCGGGATCACGCATTTTTTGTTTCACGCTGCGAAAATGAGCACAGAATTAAACGCAATAGTCCCTGAAACTGCAAAATGGCGAGATCTGGATTACCAAGCATTTACAGATCCCAAAATTAAAGAATGTGTCGAAAAAAACAATTTAAAGATTATTGGATATAGAGAAATCCGTGATATTGTTAGAAAGGGATTATAATCATCTATCATTGTAATTTACCCAGATAGGAGAAGTCCAACCTCTTTCTCCATCGAATTGGGTTGCTCGAATGTAATAATATGCATTTTCCCCTTTTTTTAAACCTGTATCTTCGTACCCGAACTTGATGCGATCGTTTGTTGGAACCCTGATTGCTATTACTTCACCGTTCTTTATGAGTTCTACGCTTTCCAATTTACCCGTTCCACACACAGTCGCAATTATTAGGGGATGTTTAGATATATCTATTTGTTGTCCCATTAAAGTAGATTCGGTCCTAATTTTCATCCACATTCTTGCTCCAGTAGTAGCATAGCACTTCCGTTCGTTCAAATTCTTGATCAAATCTTTAGAATCCAGCTTATCAGAAAATATAGCAGCAATTCCGGGTTTATATCTTAGGATTGGTACCAAATTTTTCATCTTATCTTGTCCTACCGGGCACCCAGGATGCGAATAGTGATCATCCCCTCCCCCTATGAATCCTAATTTGATTCCTTTATTTAGCGCCCATATTACGCTCCCCTTTTTCTTGTTGTTCACTAAAGGTCTGTAATTTCCGTTTTTCGACTCGCTTGAGCCATGAGATGAATAAATCTCAACAACTTTTTCCATTTCATTATCTACTTCGGTCCAAGACGTACCCATTACAAAACTTAGTGGCGTATGAGAAATTATAGCACATTCTATTCCTTTTAGTGATTTATATAATTGATGTTGAAAACATCCGTTTTCGGATGAATAATCAATTAGGGGAGCGTCCTCAGCGTTTTGAAGAGGAAATAATATGACTTTATCAGATATTGATTCATATGGGCTCTTTAATTTAGTAGCAGCCGTAACGTAGTAATTTCGTCCAGACCACTCATAAGCGGGAATTGCCACGAAGTCTTCACTGCTCCAATCCTTGCATAAACTAATCAGAGAATTCCATATCGTCTTATTATATGGAAAAGATATGTTTGTTCGACCCTCCATGAATTCATTATTTCTTTGGTTTAAATGATCTCCTAGGGCAGCAAAATCGTGGAGCACGACATTTTTCGCGTAGTGAAAAGCATCCTTTCCTGTCCCGATGCCATCTGAGAACTCTCGAGTATGTATGTGTGTGTCCCCCCAATACAGATTATTCTTAATATCTTTATCCCTAACGATTGGATTAGAACTTCCAGATATAGTGTTACACCTAACATACAATTTCCCAATATTAGACTCTAATTCGGGAACGGTAGGAAATAGGTTGTACCCCGTATTGTATTGTAATAGGGTTGATCTTTTTGAAGTTTCTGTGCTTCCATCCTTAAACTTTAGTTTGTGCTTAATTTTGACATATCCTTTTTCTAAAATAGCTAATTTAGGATATATCAAGCTCTCATCGCCGCTAATTTCAACTTCTCCGCTAAATTTATTATCCCTATTTCCAAATTTATCTAAGGCCACTATTTCAATATCTACTGGTTTTTCATGATAAACTGTGGGAATTTTAACTAAGAAAAAAGTAGCATTATCTGAAAGCATTGAAATATATCTAATCCCGATTCTGGAAAATAATTTTTCATTAGGGCGTTTCACATCTAAAGCACAGTATACTTTATCAATATAAGCCACATCACCTGCTGTTCCTATTGAGTTTGGAGAATTGTAATTAAATTCAACATTATCTCCAGAATTCATTGGTTCGCTTATCAGGAATCCTATCATTATACTAGAACGAGTCTTCTTAGTTTTACCGCTTACAGAGGATTTCACTGAGCAAAAATCGTTCTTTAGGTTAATTGGTTCCCATCCATAAGGAATTACGAATCTAAAAAAGGTGCGACGAGGACAATCCTTCTTGGATGTTAAACTTATTTTTATTGAGGCTTTACTATTAACTACATATTCGTTTTTGACATCAAATTCAATATCAAATGAGTCATCCACTTTCTCTCTGTAATCGAAATATTCTCTTCCATTTTCACTTAATACCAAAACTATCATCTATAATTTTTTTTAGTGTAAAGAGTCTCTTTTAGGCTCTTTAAAAATTGTTAGCAAACCAAATAATCTCTTAATAAAAGCTGGTTGGTATTCCTCTTTTTGAGCATGATGAACTCCCATAATATCCAATCTGTTAAGATGATATTCAAGTCGAGTCCTAAAAGATTTAAAGTTTTTTTGTTCTTTGGGGGTCCAATTAGATTCAGCAATTGCGATAAGGCGGGGAAAGGTTTGCCAATCTAACTCTCTTACATTCCTAACCCATTCTGTCCACAATGGAGTCTCAATCCCCAATACATTGTTTTGATAATCCTTATGTAATTTTTTAGGAACTGGTTCATAGTTATACGCTTTACTCAAAGATGTGCGTTTATAGGAATAATCGAGATAAGTAGAACCAAATTTAGAAAAAACTATGTTCCCTCCTTTCATTAAATGTTTCATAACCTTTTTCTTACCAAACATCCAATATTGCCCAATCATATCCTTAGTAGATTTAACACTAAGAATTTGATTCCATCCCATAAGTCTACGACTATGAGAGATAAGAATTTTATTAATCCGTTCTGTAAAATATATCTGAAGTTCTTCCTCGTTTTTCAAATTTTCATTTTTAATTATTTTCTGGCATTCCTCACATTTTTCCCATCTTTTTTTAGGAACTTCGTCACCACCAATATGGATAATTTTAGATGGAAAAAGACGAGAAATTTCTTCTAAAATGTTATTCAAGAATTCAAAAGTTGATTCTTTGCCAACGCAATACACATCTTTCTTGATACCAAAGGTTGTTGATACTTCAAACGGTCCTCCAGTACAGCTTAATTCAGGATATGCTGCTAATGCTGCTTTTGAATGGCCAGGCATATCTATTTCTGGAACAATTTTAATAAAAAGTGTGTCAGCATAAGACACTACTTCTTGTATCTCTTCTTGAGTATAATATCCTTCGTGGGAGGTTAAATCCATTTTTTTACTAAGAAATCCCCCAACTTGTGATCTATTTCTTTTTGACCCAACTTCGGTAAGAAAGGGATACTTCTTTATTTCAATTCTCCACCCTTGATCCTCTGTTAAGTGCCAATGGAACACATTCATCTTGAAAAGTGCCATTAAATCTAGTAAATGTTTTACAACTTCTTTCCCAAAAAAATGTCTGCCTTCATCCAGCATGTATCCTCTCCAAGAAAAACGAGGATAATCTTCAATCTCAATAGAAGGAATTACCAATTCAAAACCGGAATTCTTTTTTTTATTTTCTATCTCTATTGGAAGTAATTGGCGAATAGTTTGAATACCATAGAAAATCCCAACTGGTTTAAGTGCCGAAATTACGATTCGATCTTGGTTAATTTTAAGAAAATATCCCTCGTCGTTTAAATTACTTAATTTTTCTTTAATTGTTAAGTAGATAGTATTAGATTTGGTTAAATCCGCTTTAAGATCAGTAATAACCAAATCAAAACCCATAGCAGGAAAAATTAAATCCTTAAGATACTTAGCAATATTGTTTAATTTCGGATCGGATTTGATTTGAGTTTGCTCTGTTATATTAAAGCTACCTTCCCCTAAAGTCATGTTAACTGGTTTTGGTATGAGATTAATTTTAGTATTCAGCATTATTAGCTTAATTTTAAAAATATTTTAATTATAAATATAGCGTTAAGTAGCTTGCTTTAAGAGAGAAGAGATATAATCCCACTTCTTGTTAATCTTTTCGGCAGTTCGCAATCGGTTGAATATTTTATACTCAAAAGCTCCAATTAGGTTATATAATCCTATTACTTCCTTGTACACATCAGAATTCTGGAAGGAAATTTTATAATTTTCGATGTTTTCAGAGCTCCAAATAATTTCTTCCTCTTTCATTTTCTTTGCTATGTTTTTAGTCCAGATTTTTGCCATCATTATAGAATAATATAATCCTGAAGATCCAAATGGATTAACAAATCCCGCACTATCTCCAATAAGAACTATACCCGGAAATGGGACAACATTTTTTACCATTCGAGCGTTTGGAAGAGCCGTTACTTCTTGGTAATCAATTTTAGCACCTTTAAAGAATTCACTAAATCCAGGATAAGTCTTCTTCAAATTTTCCCAAACTATCATAATTTCGTCGTTAGTTGGAATTTTAACCGTTTTCATTTGAGGAACTTGAGCCATCCTTAACATTAAACCCACTTCTACTCTTTTATCTTCCAATGGGAAAATATATGCAACACACGGAGGAAAATTAGGAGAGTATTCTAGATCACCGTTTCCAATAAAGTAAAAATTCAAGTCGGGAGTTTTCTTAATATTTATATTTGCCTCGCTAATTAAGCATTTAACTATTGGACAGTTTATTTCTTCGTCGTAAGGCACTCCATAATGTCTGCCAATTACACCAGAATATCCACTGCAATCTATAATTGCCTTTCCATGAACTTCGTTCGTATTCCCGGATTTATCCTTATAACTAACGCCAACACAAAATCCATTTTTTTCTATCGGTTTTATAACTTCACTTTCTAGTAAAATCTCGACTCCTACCTCGTTTGCTTTTTCGACGAATCTATCGATAAACCTACGCCATTCGAAAAAATAATGAGGATATTCGCGAAAAGTAGTTGTTATTTGTAAATCTCCCGGAGAATGCCAAACTCTACCTCCGTTGGATTTAAGTCCGATGGAGGGTAAATAATCTTTTCCTAGAATATCATCGACAATATCATAATATCCCATGCCTTCACCGCGAGGTTTTGGGCCAGCTTGTTCTCCTTTTTCTAAGACAGCTACTTTAAATCCTTCTCTAGCCGCCACGATACTTGCTGTTAAGCCAGCTGGTCCGGCTCCAACAATTACAAAATCATAATCTATTGAATTTTTAATAGTCATAGTTTGAAATAAGAAAAAAGAAAATTAATTATTTTTGTTGTTTTTGATATTTTAACTCATAATAATTTGGATATATCTTATGTTTGATGTTGTTATTTCTGGAGCAGGTCCCGCGGGATCTAGATGCGCTCAAGTTCTTGCTGAGCAAGGATATAATGTTGCTTTGATTGAAAGAGACTCTAATTGGAGAAAACCGTGCGGAGGCGCAGTAAGCTCTCGTATTTTTAAATATTACCCCCAATTGCGAAAATTAGATTATCCACCGATTACAGGAGTGACGATTTATTCTGGGGATTATCATAAACTACAATATTCGTGGAAAAATATTAGAGATTATTCTATAAATGTAGATCGATTAGAATTTGATAATCTTCTAAGAAAATTCGCTGTAGATGCAGGAGCTAATTTGTTTGATAAGAATCTTTCACTTGACTTCATTACGAAGAATAAACGCAAAATTGGAATTAAAACCAAAACACCCTCAGGAATAAAAGAATATAGGGGGAAAATATTAATTGTTGCTGATGGTATGAGCTCGAGGTTAGCGCCTAAATCGGGATTGAGAGGTAAATGGCAGATTGGTGAGATAGGATTATGTAAATGCGCTATAATGAAAGGAGAGAACAACTTGGATAAAAGCGCTATTTCCATGTTTTTTAGAGCATATAAAGGGTATGGTTGGATCTTTCCTATTGATGATAAACGTTTTAACATAGGGTGCGGTACTTGGTTAGACGAAAATTTAAACACAAACTTAAATCAAGCATATTCAGAGTTTTTAAATGATCCTCATATAAAGAAATTCTTTCCAAAATCACATTATGAAGAAATTTGGAGCGCAGCATATCCGATACCAGCGTTAGGAGTGAAAGAAAAATGTTTGTATGGAGATAATGTATTAATTGTTGGAGATGCTGCAGGGTTTGTGTCACCTATAAGTGGTGAGGGAATACATCCAAGCGTAGTATCTGGAAACGCTGCTGCTGAAATCGCAAGTGAAGCTTTGAAACACGATGACTTTTCGAATCAAAGGTTAAAGAAGTACAAACAATATCCGAACATAAAAAAAATTATTAGAAATTTTAAAATGAAAGTATCTATGGTTGAGTTCTTATTTGAAAATAAAGGTTTAAACCTTTCTAAAATGTTTGAATTAGCTGAGACAGAAGAATCAATAAGAGAAGAAGTTATCAACATGTTTTTATTTAATATTCCGCCTTCGAAAGAATTGCTCTTAAGAATTAAATCTTAAAATCTTAACTACTTGTTTTTAAGCTGAAATAAGGTTTAAAGGGATTCTGATATTTATTAATATAAGTTACCATGGATAATCTAAAGACCTATATTCTGCAACTAATAAATTTTATACCACTACCATATTACGGATTGTTATCAGCATTAGTGGGTATAACCGGAGATATTATAGCTATATTACTCTTTCCTAATTTCAACTTAAATTTTATGTTAAGCGACTTAGGAACTGGTCCTGGTGCAGTATACTTCAACATCGGGACATTTTTGTCCGGTGTATTTGCATTATTGACATATTTGCACATAATAGAAACTCTTGAGAGTGAAAATATCAATCATCCAAAAGTACTCCGAATTGGAAAAGTGTTTGCAATTAACTCTTGCGTTTTTTTTGCTTTCATTGGTGTTGTTCCTTCAGTCAGAAGTAATATAATACTTTTTGTTATTCATGGGGGGATTGCGTTGATTAGTTTATTAAGTGGGATTATTTATTTGAGTTGTTTTAGTTATCTGTTCTTTAAAAGTGAGAATTTTTCAAGGTTAATTGGATATCTACCGTTAATGACTGTAGGATTTATCGTCCCATTTTTATTCTCATGGCACCCAATAACAGAATGGATAATGACAATTGGCATTACATTCTGGGTTGTTACAATCTCAATTTACATGCTTTACAATAAAATGTAAGTTTTTTCTCGAGCCTACTCTTTCTCGCTTTACTTTTTAAAATAGTATTAAAACGATATTTAATAATTTTAAATTAATGCCGGAATTAATTGGATACATTTTAACGCTGGACGCTTTGTTCACTTGGGGAATCGCTTCGTTAGTATATAAATTTAGTTTAGGGAAAATTAAATCTAAGCCAAGTTTGCTTTTTCGCCTAATCTTTGTAACATGTTCAACTTTTCTCTTTTCTCTGTTATTTGGTTCATTTACTTCTATTTTTTTGTTGAGCACACAAAATTTAACAGAATATTTAGTTGCATGTCTAGTTTCCGGTTTATCAGTTACCATAGGGGATTTATTGTATTTCATCTCTTTAGAAAAAATTGATGCCTCTCGCGCGTTTCCCTTAACGCAATTAAGCCTAATATTTGTATATCCCTTTGCTTTTATTTTGTTTGGAGAAGAATTAAACTTTTCAATTCTTATAGGGGGAATGTTGATTTTACTCAGCGTTTTCTTCTTAAGTTCTAAAGATAAACCAAATAATATTGAGGAGAGTTCTGAAAAAGAAAAAAAGAGTTCGGAAAATTTGATTTTAGGAGTATTATTTGCTGTTGGGGCAGCATTTCTATGGGGGCTTTCTATAGTAGCGTTTAACCAAGCAAGAATTATTTCAAACGAGGTTTTCGTCACCAATTTCGTTAGGGTTTTTTTTGGAGCAATCTTTTTCTTAATCGTAGGTATTTTTCAGAAAGACTTTTACTCTAGTTTTACAAAAGCTAATAGAAAGAACATAAAATATTTCATATTTGTTGGAATTGCAGGAGCACTGTCCTTAGGATTAGCAGATACTTTATTTTATAAAGCAGCGGAAATCAACGGCTTAGTCTTGACATCTACTTTTACAGCTAATACACCGATGCTTCAACAAATATTATCTATATTAATTTTAAAAGAAAAGTTCCGTAAGCGATTTATATTTGCTGTTGGGTTAATAATTATTGGCAATTATATCATTATATTTTTATAACAACATTATTCTATGTGAGAATTATTATGATTAGAGTCGAAATATATATACTAACAAACAATATTGTTTTACCTTTTCAAAATTTACGAGAAAATCACTCCCTGGATTTTATCGATTTAAATAAAATATTTGCGTCAAAATCGCTAGCAGAGCATGGTTTGGGCTTCTTAATTATGATTTATGATGTTATAAATCCAAATAATCCTAATAATGACAAATTAATACAAAAAATAGTGTTTGATACTGGAGGTACAAATTTTACATTTTTACATAATCTAGATATTCGAGGATATCCCCTATACGATGTAGATTACATAATATTGTCACATTGGCATTACGACCACACGGGGGGTTTACTAAAGATATTAGAGCGAATAGATAATAAAGTGCCAATTATATGCCATGAGAGTGCTAAATTCGAGAGGTTTTTCAAACGAGATAGAACTTTAAAAAATGATGATTTAATAGATAAAAAAAGAACAGAGCTCTTACCTCTACTCTCATCTTTAAAAATTGTTAACCAAGAACCGATAAACATAGATCTAGTTAAAAAATTAAATGGACAAATTCGCTTTACAAAGGAACTTTATGAAATCCTCAATATCGAGGGACTTAAGATAGTTGTAAGCGGAGAAATTCCTAGAAATCACATTGAAGAAGATTTTAATAACTTTCTTTCAATTCAACAGGGAAATCTTCAAATTGACAAAATTTTGGATGATAAATGCTTGATTTTAGAGTTTGATGAAAATATCGTCTTACTTAATGGTTGTTGTCATTCTGGTTTAATGAACACCCTAGACTATATTAAAAAGTATTCAAACAAACCAATAAGTCACATTATAGGGGGATTTCATATGGCAAGTGCATCTGATAAAAGGATTAATATTACGCTAGAATACTTAAATTCGTTAGATATGTTCAATAATACACTTTTTCTCTTTCCAGTTCATTGTAGCGGTGAAAAGTTCAATAAAATGGTTAATACGACTAGTAACAATAGTATCAAGGCCTTCAACCCAAGTGTAGGGACATTTTTCTATTTTCCAAAATAAATTAAGTTAATTAAGTTACATTCATTACGGTAAAAATTCATAGAGTTAAACAATAACAGTTCAAACTCGAAAATTTAAAATGTTATACTATATTATCTTGAAGTAATTAGAAACGGAATTTAAAATGCAATGAGAAAGATCAAAGAACCCTTAACAATTAATCCTCTGCTAATTACTTATGGTACAATTTTTTTATTGTATATCATTTTAGCTATTTTTAATCCATTCGATTCACTTACAACCCTAACGATTTTTGTATTAATAACTCTAATGAGTTTTTCGATAGCTAATATTATCTTTAGTATCACACCTGGAACTTTGAGTGTTTCAGAAAGGATCATTAGTATTATGCACTCATTTATTATGTTTTTACTAACAACAGTGTCAATAACACTTTCCATGGAAAAACCCATGTTTAGCATAGAAGTAGTAATGAGCTTCTTAATATTTAGTTTTTTCATTATAGGGGGTTTTTATTTTTTACTGGGGCTGATAAACACCGGTTTCCCTAAATGGTTTCGCCGATCTAATCTTATTTTTGGCTCTTTCACAATAGGGTTATCACTGATTGCTCTCATTTTTCCTCTATCAGGATATTTATTACTAAGTATAATCATTACGGCTCTGATGATTATCAAAAAGACTTTAGGTTCATATTCTTCAAGCTAAAAAAGAACGGATAACAAAAGTTAAAAGGATACTTACTCATATATTTCATAAATAATAGAGTGATTTTATTATGAGTCATAAATCTTATATGAATAGACGGAAGTTAATGGTTAACAATATTGTCGGGGTATCTATTGTAATTGTGATATTTGCTCAGTTAATGTTTTTTAGATTAATTGCTATCATGTCAATAGTAGTTTATCCTATGGCTTTATTAGTACCTTATGGCGTATACATGGTCTATAAAATAATTGTCGATTCCAAGATAACTCTTCTAGCAAAAATTATAAAACTCGCATTCACAGTAGCATATACAATTTTCTCAATGATTTTCTTAAATATGCTTTTTTCATATCCTCACATAACCCTGAGATATATCATTTATTTTTTATCTATACCAACATCAATTATAGGACTTGCTGGATTTTTAAAAGGTTTGATGATTGATGTGTATTCTCCCCTCTTTCGATTCTTAAATTTCTGTGTTGGCATGTTTACAGTTTTTTATACTTTCATTGCTATTATGTATGCTGATTATAACTTCGTTATTCATCTTATTACGCTCTCAACGATGCTGAGCCTTAATGGTATTTTAAGATTAGCTCTATATCTAAGTGAATATGGGTTAAAGCTAAACAAAATGAAAAGTTTTAGAATTGCTTTCTACATTATGGAGTCAAATTTGACTATAAAAAGCATAGAAGAAAACCAAATTTAATATTTTCAATCCTTTTTTCTCCTTAGCTTAAAATAAAATAGCATGATAAAACATTATAACTTAAAGTTTCATTAATAATAATTATAAAATCAATAAAATGATAGTTCAATTCTGTTGATTAAAATATGTCTGAAATACACTTCAATAAAGAAAAAGGTTCTCAAATAAAACTGTTTACTCCCGGACCCGTTTATGTCCCAGAAAGAATATTAGCTGAAATGGCAAAACCAAATGATACACATAGATCAGAACCCTACTCAGAAATGCATCAACTTGTAGAAGAAGGCCTTAAAAAGCTTTTATTTACGTCCAATACAATTCTTATATCAACTTCAAGTGCTACAGGCCTAATGGAAGCTTGTGTTAGGAATTTAGTAAAAGAAGATGAGAAAGCTTTATTTTTCTCAATTGGTGCATTTGGAGATCGATGGTACAATATTGGAGTTAACAATGGAAAATTGGCCGTTAAAGAAGGTGTAGAATGGGGAAAACCGATAACTCCTGAAGTCGCCCAAGAGGCATTAAGTAAAGATAAATACGCCGTGGTTTTTATACAAGCAAACGAAACTTCTACAGGAGTATATAATCCAATTAACGAAATTGTTCCCGTACTTAAAGATTCTGGTGCTCTGGTATGTGTTGATGCAACTTCATCTATGGCTGGTATTAAGATTGAAGTTGATAAGTTAGGGATTGATGTATGTTTAGCGTCAGTTCAAAAAGCTTTTACAATACCACCAGGATTAGCAGTATGTTCTATATCCTCTGCTGCAATCGAAAAAGTCCCCCAAGTTAAAAACAGAGGGTTTTACTTCGACTTTCTTGGTTTAGTAAAAAGTAACGAAAAACACCAAACACCAACTACGCCACCTATTCCACAAATTAGAGCATTGGCGGCACAGTTAGATTACATCTTAAACCACGAAGGATTAGAGAATAGGTTTCAACGCCACGAAAGATTGGGCAAGCGGACCAGAATGTGGGCTAGGGATGTTAACTTTGAAATGTTTCCGGAAAAAGGCTATGAATCGAATACAGTTTCTACTATGAAAAATTCCTTAAATATTGATATTACGAAAATGATTTCAACGCTGTTAGCTAAAGGATATCGTATTGTCAATGGATATGGAGACTTGAAGAATAAAACATTCCGCATTGGTCATATGGGTGAAATAACAGTAAAAGAGCTTGAAGAAATGCTAAAAGTTCTAACTGATATCGTATCTGGCTTAAAGATGAACCAATAAAAACAAATTACCTAATTAATTCTTTTTTTATTCATTTCTTAATCGATTTTTGCGTGAATAGTTAGTATCTAATGATAACTGATTAAACAAAAGTTCTTTAAACAAAATCGTACTAAAAATATTAGTAATCTGATATCAATAATAAATTGTGATTCGTATGAAAATTTTAATTAGTGATAAATTGGAACAAGAAGGAATAAAAATTTTCAAGGATAACGGATTTGATGTTGTTACTAACTTCGAGATAACTAGTGAGCAGCTTAAAAATGAAATCGCAAATTATGATGGGATTGTTATCCGTTCTCGAACAAAATTAACTGCAGATATTTTGGAACACGCAAAAAACCTTAAAGCTATTGGTAGAGCTGGGGTAGGATTAGATAATGTTGATAGGAAGAAAGCTGCGGATTTAAATATTGAAGTTCTCAATACGCCAGAAGCACCCTCCGTTTCTGTAGCAGAATTAGCTTTAGGTTTGATGTTTACATTAGCTAGGCACATTTCAAATGCTGACCGCACTATGCATAATGAAGAGTGGAACAAAACCCAATATCTCGGTTATACGCTGAAGGGTAAGAAATTAGGATTAATAGGATTTGGCAACATTGCAAAACAACTTGCAATAAAAGCAGTAGCTCTTGAAATGGAAGTAGGAGTCTACTCAAGATTCAGTAAAGGTCCTGAAGCTATAGAAGAAGCTAAAAAGATTGGATGCAAAATTTATTCTTCCCTAGATGAATTGCTGCAAGACGCAAGAATCGTATCTTTACATCTCCCCGCAACATCTCAGACTGAGAACACGATTAATGCAACAAACATAAAACTGATGAAAAAAGATTCAATTTTAATTAATACTGCTAGAGGAAAGCTCATCGAAGAAAAAGCTTTAATAAATGCCTTGGTAAATAAAGAAATAGGTGGAGCCGCCTTAGATGTATTTAGAGAGGAACCTTTAAAAGACTTAGAGTTAATTCAGTGCGAAGGAAACTTGATTCTTACGCCCCATATTGGAGCTCAAACAATTGAAACTCAAGTCTACGCAGCTACGAAAATTGCTGAAAAAATGTCTAAATTCTTGAAAAATCTTTAAAAATTACTTTTTTCTTTACTTGTTCTTCTACAACTCATTAACGATTAATCTTTGGTTATTTTTACTAACACTGAAAAATATGCTCCTGAAAGCTCTGATTCTTCGGGTTTTTTTGGAGTTAAAAAGTTAACGTTCTCGTATTTCGTATTGGCAAATGGTAATCCAGAGTATATTAAAGCAGTTCCAGACTTTAAAGCACTCTTTTTATCTAAAATAAATCTTGCTTCTCCAAATTTGTTAGAAACGAATACTTTATCTTTCGGTTTTAGCCCGATTAACTCAATATCATAAGGATTTAAAAATATCTTACCAAAAACATTCTCGAATTCTTTATGAATTTCGCCCATTTGAGAGTGAATGAAAGATTTATGAGCCGGAGAGAGTAAGAAAAACTCGTCATTACTTCGGTGTAAAAGAAAATCTAATTCAGAGTCAAGTAATTCTAAAGTAGAGCTAAGAATTTGAATCTTTCCATTGGCGGTTGGAAAATTTAAATCTTCATAAGGTATATCATTAATTCCGAAGGGAATATAGTACCCACTGTGTTTCAATCTTTGCTGAACTTCTAGAGGTAACAACTCAACGCACTTGTCGAAAATTTCTATTTGAGTTTCTTGAAATATCTTGTTATTGCCCCATCCAATTTTTTTTGCTAAGAGTTGAATAAATTCGTAATTTGATAAGCAATCTGAATATGGACAAGGCCCACCTTGATTTATTGATATCCCGGGTGTAAAATAAGGTGTAATAAAATCATCAGTTTCAAGATCAAATTTTGCAGGGATAACGATATCTGCAAACTTAGTCGTTTCGTTTAAAAACATATCCAAAACTACTACAAAAAGATCATTTCGGGACAATGATTTTCTTAAGATTGTTTGATTTGGTAGAGAACTTGCAGGATTAAGGTTATATACAAATAATATCTTAAACTTACTCGAACTTAAAGAGGATCCTAGAGTTACCAATGGAATGCTATTGTATGGAGGGTATGTATGAGGGAGGGTGATGTAATTCGTGAGTGTCTCTGTAAATTCTTTATTAAAGCCACTTTGAGAGAATAAAAAACCCGTTCCGAGTTTTCCGAAATTGCCAAGGAAGACTTGGATAAGTGCAATAGTATTCAGATTTTTACCCCCGTAAAAATACTTCTGAGGCCCAAATCCTACAACGAACAGAGTTTTATGTTGGAATTCACAGAGCAATTTTATAAAAGCATCAAGACTTTCACGAGTTAAACCCGTATGCTGAAAGATTTTGTCTTCATCAATTTTTTTAACTTTGGTTAAAACTTTTTCGTAATTATCAACATGCTTGATGAGGAAATCGCTACCGTATTTTCCTGCTGCTAAAATTTTATTTAAAATATATTTTACGATCAGATAATCGGTACCCGGAAATGGTTGTAGATGCAAGGTTGCATTTTCTTCTAGTTTGGTTTTAACAGGGTTCACTACGACAACCAGCGAACCATTTTCCTGTGCTTTTTTGACTAAAAAATAAGCGTGATTATTTCGTTCAGATAAGTTACTGCCCCATACGACAATTAACTTATTGTTGGGATTATTAATTTGGAAAGGATTTGTAGTGGAATAATTACCAAACATCTGGCTTAACGCATGATTTCCAGCTTCATTACAAATACCCCCAGTCGTGATAGTACAGCCAAGTCTACCAAAGAATCTAATTGGAGAAAATTGTGATATTAGACCGCTATTTCCAGCATAAAAAGCGGCTGCAATAGAAGAGGGATTTAATTCGTTTTTAACTGTTTTTATTTTTTCTGAAATAAGATTTAGCGCATTATCAAGACTAACTGGCTTAAAAGTGTTAGATCCTTTAGGACCTGAGCGCAACAAAGCAGATTTCAGGCGATTAGGGTGGTAAAGCAACTTTTCCCGATGATTTAGTTTAGGGCAAAAAAATCCGTTTGTAAAAGGGTGATTTTTTAAGGGTTTAGCACTTACAAATTTCTTCTCAGGAGCTTTATCTTTCCATTCTCCCATAAATACACATGAACCGTAACAATCTTTGGAGCATGTTCCAAATCTTTTTACAATATCTATTTGGTTATTCAATTTTTTGAGCTCCAAATTAAAATGTAAAATGTTAGTCTTCACTCAAATCGTGAAGAACCAAGCCCGATAAAAGCTTTGGATCGAACCATGTCGATTTTGGTGGCATTACGCCTCCAGAATCAGCTATTGACTCCAAGTCTTTTATATCAACAGGATAAAGGTTGAAAAATACATCATTACCTTTTTTAGTTGTATACTCTTCCATTGAATTTGGATCCTGTAAACCCCCAACAAAGAAGATATTATCGTCAGAACGAATGTTGATAATCCTTAATATTGGCCCCAAAACTTTATCTTGAAGAATACCCACATCCAAACTATCCCGTCTTGAATCAAAAGTTTTCTCTTTAGTTTCTAAATTATACCATTTTCCTTTTATGCAGAGCGCAGTTTGATTTTTTCTATTTGGATTAAAAGCTGTTTTAAC
>JAGXOB010000120.1:0-4532 GCA_019894735.1 Promethearchaeota archaeon
CCATTATACTTGGCGTTTTGAAAATTCTTATCAAACTTTTCATGTAATCTTTGTAGTGTTCCATATCCAGTATTTCTTCAATGATTTCATCTTTAGTTAGCGTATCTTCTTTTTCCAATAGAATCTTGAAAATTATCTTTATTTGTTCTTTTTCTGTGAGTTCAGCTGATTTTTCATAATAGCTTTTGGGTTTTCGAAGTTCGATCATCATCGTTTCAAATTCTTCATGCAGATCCACTATTTTGTTTAATCTCTTACGATAATCAGATGTAATCTCTACTTTCTTTGATAATTGCTCATACATCTTAATTGTGTTATCCAGATTATCAAGTTGATCACATACGTATGATTCTTCTTCAGCAAGTCTTAGAAGATCACTTTCAAGTTGACGAATTTGTTGTTTTGCATACTTTTTCATACTAAAGAGTTTCTTAATTGATCGTTCTTGTTTTAATTTATCAAACTCTTTTCTCTTCTTAGTTTCTTCTATTCGCATTAGTTCACAATCGACAACACCTTTTTTGGCCATGTATCTTTCGATTATTCCATTCAGGTAGGTTGTATATTCATCAATCATCTTTGCTTCGTCAATTGGAGTTCGAAGTACTAACTGTACAATCAAATAGATTATTCCTAATTCAGACTGAATATCTCTAAGCTCTTGCAACTGTGTTTCAGCTTCTGGAAGAACTTCATAATATCGTATTAGCGCTTCAATAAAGTATCTAGCTTCATCATATGCTCTTAGCGTCTTTAGTGATCGTTCTGCAAGTTCGGCTATATTCATAAAATCTCTAAGAATTCTTTTCTGTCTTACAGTAAATATTTGTGAACTGGGAATTAATTGTTTTAACCTCTCAAAAATATCTGCTTTGCTTTTAGGGAAGTCAAGGTATGTTTTTGTGAATTTATTTAACAAGCTTTGTAGATTTGTTAATTTTCTAGAACCTTTCTTTTGCAGCGTTAATTTAATTATAGCGTTTTCAATTGGTCCAATTTTGTTCATCATCTTGATTGTTGTTAGATATCTCATTAGTTCAGCTACGTATTCGTTTGATTGTATTTCAATTCCTTTTACATGTAATGCTAAATCTTCTTCAAGCCTAGGATTAGTGTAAATAATTCCTTTAATTTTTTCTTCAAATTGTTCTTCTTGGTAGGTTCCAGTCGTTATTAGATAGTTTTTATAAAGTTCTCTAGATGCTTGATTGTTTACTTTAATTATTTTTTGAATTTTATTTATTATTTCAAGTTTTTCTTTTCTATGATTGTATAATAATTGGAGTTCTTCGAAATTAATTTGGAAAGCTGATATATACTGGTCCATTGGATAAATTACTTTGACCATTCCCAACGTATGTACATGGTTATCTGTTAATCCAACTTCTGTTCCTATTCCACCCATAAGATCTGCTAAATCGAAATCCATTAGAACATACAGCATGTCAACGATCATTTTGTCAATTTCTTTTCGAGCTGTAACAATATTTCCTACTTTAGTATAAGCTGGTAATAGTGGCAGATAAATTAGAGCATTTAGTGGATTTCGATAATAGTCCCCATATTTTTTACAGACATAATCATTATATTCCCGATTTAGTAACAATGAAAGTTCATTCATCGCTACAAAGGCTGAGCATCCTTTTGCGGGTGGATCATCTCCAGTACATGGTGCTATTACTAGTGCAATTATTGCAACTCCTGATCCCAAGACTTTTCTCAAATGTCTAGTAAAGTCAAAAAATACACCACTCCCTGTGCCTCCACCAAGCCCGTAAATTACGATGACTGTCGGAGTGATTATTGATGAAAGCGCTTGTTCTTTGAACGTATTTATAAAGGTTCTAATTATGCCAAGCTGGTAGTAGTTCAACGCGTATATTGCCTTGGCTAGTGATCTTCTTCTGCCTGCTCCTCCAGCCATTGGAGGAATTGCCATTTTTGAATTTAGCCAAGGATGAAAAGTCAATATAGCTCCTTCGTTAACTAAGTATTCGTTGTATTTCAAATTAATAAAATCAAACATGGCTTCAGCAGTTGGAAACTTTACTGATTGAGCTATTAGTTTCAGTCTTTCGCTTGGTATTCCAGCTTTTATCATTGCTTTTGAGATTTTTTCGTGGCTTTCATGTAATTGTCGAATTTCTGGATCTGCAATATCAATTGCTAATAGTGATAATCTTGTAATATCCTGTTTGAGTAGTTGCATTGTTTTTTGATGATTTAAAAATGCTTCTACGATATTGGTTCCTGCTGAACCAAGACCTATTACTTGTATGCTATTTTGATAGATTCTCGTGTTCTCACATTCCTACTAAACTTTTAAGTCTGTCTCTTACGCCTTCCAATCTTGTTCCAATTGATCGGTCAATCTTTGATATTCGAAGTGTTAAGCCTTCAAGATCTTTTATTTGGTCTTCAACTACCAAGAGCAAGTATGAAATTTGTCCTCTTCCCTTAAAGAATAAGAAAGCAAAAATTGCTGCAAGTACTCCAAGCACTCCTGCTATTGGCAAGAAAAGAGCTTCCATAATACCAGATACAGGCTCACTAGATACTGATAGCGAATTTAACAAATTAATAGCACTGGTAACATATCCTTGGTCTGCTATATCTTCTGCTTGATCAAGTACATTCTCATAAAGTTCCACATAACCAGCAGCAACTCCGCTGTCTTTTAGTGATTGAAGTTTCTCCTGTTTTATCTCTAAGAGACTTTGGAATTCATCTTGTGCAGCTGTAACTACACTTTCCTCAATAGTATCAAGTGTCTCTCCACTTGGACCGTAAAGTGTTACAAAAATGTAATCTACAGGTATAGTTGAAGATATGGTTATTGGAATTTTACCATACAATGACATTACAAGGGTTCCTCTAACTTGATTAAATTCTACTTTTAGTGAATTTGGATTATAATCCAATAGCACATAATCTTGCGATTGAAGTTCCCAATATAATTGTTGCAGCTTTGAATGTTGTAAGTTCGTTCGTAGATTTAGTTTGGCAAAACTTGCTGTAGTTGCTAATTCAACTGTAAAAGTTACATTCACCTCTGCTCCCGCAAAAATCGAGCCGTATTTTATGTTAACATTATTTGCAAAATCTACTTCCTGCATGAGTTGGCCAGAACTCAGATCTTCTATCCTATATTTCGATATCCACTCTCCCTGACCAACAGCTTGCGTTGAAGAAATTTGTGTAAAGGACATTATTGTTAATAGTATAAATAGGCTTATTGCCATAATTTTTCTTTTGATTGTATACTCCCCCTTAACTCAGGCATTTTGTAGTACCTTGAATATAACATTTTGCATATCATATTAAAAAATCTAATCAAAATAACTAAAATAGGTATTAAATTCTTAGATTTTTCTATTAATTAATTCCTTAGCAGTTATTGTTTTAATGTCAAGTCTATAATGTTGTCTAGCTCCAATTACACCATCAATAACGTCTTCGCTAAAACTAAAAGCCACAATTATTCCTCTTCTGGATTTTTTCTTGCTTAACTCATTTGCAAACTTGTATACTTCATTTTTTCCAACTTCATCTGATTGTTTTATTTGAATAGGATCTCCATCATTGGTGTAACCGTCGATTCCAAAACGAGAATCTCTTATGGATGAAGTTTCACCTGAAAATTGTTGAACAACCCAATTTTGAAATTCATAAAAAGGTACTTTTCTAAGATCACTCTCTGAAGTTTTCTTTCTCTTTATCAAAAAAAATGCAATTATCACAACTCCAATAATTGCAACAATCCCAATTATTAGTTCATTTTGATCGCCTCCATTAATTAGGTTAAGATTGCAATCAGGACAATCTACAGATCCTGTTCCACCACAAATTGAACAAGTTATTTGTGGAGTTAATATTCCATCACCATCACAAAGAGGACAAACTAAGGGATCAGCATCTGAAAGGTAAATGTTTGTTTCAAGATTTCCAAATTTACTAATCCAATCCCAATCATCAATTGGGAAATCACCAACTACAACTTTGACCTCAATTTCTTCATTAGGAGGAAAATAGGTTCTATTTGATGCACTCGAAAAGGATGAGATTTCACTTCTAACCTCAGCAGTCGCAATTCCATAGACTCCAACTGCTTGATCATTTTCAAAAGTTCCCCAAACATAAACCTCCTGATCACCTAATTGGGCAAACGCTGATTTTTTACTAATAGTTGGCTGAACAACGCCAAGACCTCTACAGTATTCACAGACCTCCACTGGGTCACTAGTCGGAATTCTACCGCTACCTTGACAATTATTGCAAACTATGATTCCAGTATCTAAACAGGTATAACATTGACCATTTACTATAGGTACAATAAGCATTAAAGTTAGGTTAATCGTTATCAAACAAGAAAATAAGCGCTTTCCATTCAATCATTAGCATCTCCGCATATTTTAGAAAAATACAATATTACTACTACACCTTTCCCAAATCATGTTTTTGTTGAAAATGAATTAAACAAAAGTACATCTTTTTACTTAAAATAACTTTACCTAAATCTTTTTTTAGACGCT
>JAGXOB010000120.1:4630-6842 GCA_019894735.1 Promethearchaeota archaeon
GAAAATCAACATGCTCAAGGATTACAGTAGTTATTTTGATTGAGAAATCAGGGATCCAAATAAAAATTAAGTTGCTTTCTCAACCAAAGGCTTTGAAAACGTTTACAAGAAAGAATGAATACTTAACTTTATAGAGAGCTAAGGGCAAAATGAAGAAAAACATACAAGTTACTTTATGAACTTAAAAAACCAGTGTCAAAGGTAGAACAAATGAGTAAAAAAAAGACACATATAGAAAAAAGGTATAGTTTTTCTATTTTTGTTTCAAAAGTTAAACGAATTTAAACAGATAACTGGGTATTATTAATGAATTACTCTATAATTGCAGATGCATATGAAAAAATTGAATCTACCTCAAAAAGACTTCAAATGATAGATCTTCTAGTTGACTTACTAAAAATTACGCCTAAAAAAATAATCGATAAGGTCATCTACTTAACTCAGGGCAAAATATGTCCAGATTTTATTGGTCTCGAAGTTGGAATAGCTGAAAAACTCGCTATCAAAGCTCTTTCACGAGCTTCAGGAAGAAATCAATCTCAAATTGAGAGTCATCTGCAGAAAAGTGGTGATATTGGTGAAACAACTTTTAAATTTATTTCTGAAAAGGTGCAATCTACTTTTTTCCGTAGAACTCTTAGTGTAGAACAAGTTCATGAAACTTTCACTAAAATGGCTAAAACTACTGGGTCAGGAACTATTGGTCTAAAGATATCATTATTAGCAGGTCTGCTCTCAGATGCCTCACCAAAAGAAGGTAAATTCCTAATCCGAACAGTAACAAGAAACCTAAGATTAGGGATTGCAGATATGACAGTGCTAGATGCACTAGCAATATCTTATGGAGGAGGCAAAATAAATCGTTCATTAATTGAACGGGCTTACAACATATCGTCTGATCTTGGAGAAGTTGCAACAATTGTAGCTGAAAAAGGTTTAGAAGGAATCAAAGAAATTCAGGTTAAGATTTTTGAACCAATAAGACCAATGCTTGCTGAACGACTTTCTTCTCCTGAAGAAATTTTGGATAAATTAGATGGGTGCTGTGCAGCTGAATATAAATATGATGGAGAACGAGTTCAGGCACATAAAAAAGGCGACCAAATAGCTCTATTTTCCAGAAGGTTAGAAAACATCTCTAGTCAATATCCAGATGTTATTGATATTATAAAAACAAGAATCAATGCACAAGATGCAATTGTAGAAGGTGAAATTGTGGCAATCGACAATCAAACAGGTGAATTGTTACCATTTCAAGAATTAATGCATAGAAGACGAAAATATAGTGTGAAAAGTTTCATGGATCAATATCCTATATCACTATTTTTATTTGAAGCACTTTTCGTTAATGGGAAAGATCTTACAGTTGAGAATTACAATATCAGGCGCGAAACTCTAGAAAATATTATTGTTAATAATAATCGAGTCAAACCCGCAAAAAATCTTAAGACAAAAAACGTACAAGAACTGGAAGCATTTTTTGAAGAGGCAATAGCAAATGGATGTGAGGGGATAATATGTAAATCAATTGGAAAAGAGTCAATTTACAAAGCTGGAGCTAGAGGTTGGCTGTGGATAAAATATAAAAGAGATTATAAAAGTGAAATGACAGATACAACAGATCTTGTTATTATTGGCGCATTTTATGGTAGAGGAAAGCGTGCTGGAACATATGGCACTTTACTTCTTGCGACTTATAATAAAGATATAGATACTTTTGAGACGGTCACAAAATGTGGAACAGGTTTTACCGACGAAGACCTAATAAAGATTCCAAAAATTCTTAAAAATCATCTAATTCAAAATAAACACTCTCGAGTATCTTCAACAATTAATGCTGATGTTTGGTTTGAACCAAAAATAGTCCTTGAAATAATGGGTGCGGAGATAACCCTAAGTCCAATTCATACATGTGCTATAAACTCTATAAGAAAAGAAAGAGGATTAGCTATCAGATTTCCAAGATTCACTGGAAAATATCGATCTGACAAAAATGCTGAAGATGCAACAACATCCAAAGAAATCATAAAAATGTATCAGAGACAATTCAAACAAATTAGCAATCCTATGCCAAATTAATTAAGCAAATACGTGATAAATAAAAACAACCTACGTTAATTATGAGGGGAACTAATGTCAGCTGAATCTGAAAAACTAAAAATGCTCATAGGCTTTAAGAATAGACTAGAAAAAAAAATAAGTGATCTAGAAG
>JAGXOB010000121.1 GCA_019894735.1 Promethearchaeota archaeon
TTCCTGATTAGTACAAGTTTGAACGGCATTTACCATTACCCCTGCTCCAGGTAATAATCGATTGGCAACGGGAAAGGTACTATCTGCATTAGTTGCGTAAAACTGAGCATTTCCATTTAAAATACAATACTGAGCGAAGGCTAATTTTTTGTAGTTAAAATTGCGATCCATACCAACTATCACATAATCAATTTCGTTAATATCAGAGTCCAAATTAACAACTATATGCCCCCTCATTTCTAATTCTTCCTTTAATCCGATTTCACCGATAATGAAAATTGTTGCGTTCTTCTTTAAATTGGTAATTTCTCCCGCGGTAATTGATGCACCAGTATAAAAATCAGTTATTTCACTTTTTATGTTAAAATTCCTCAAACGATCAACGTACATTTGTCTAGTGGCTGTAGAATTGTTGGAATTGTATACAACTTTAACGGAGATTTCTTTTAAATAGTTAATCACTTTATCACTGTTAGGGATTAAGGAAGCTCCTCTGTAAATAACTCCATCTAAGTCAAAAATAGCTAATTTTATATCTTCAAGTTCGTCAATTAACTTTCGCATAGTATTGCTTACATCTACATTTTAAAATATGTCCATCAATTTTTAAAACCAACCTATTGGCAGTCCCAATAGAAATATCATCAGTTGGATACCAATTGGTATAAATATTGGATTTAATATGTTATCTGCTGTAATTGATGGTAAATAATCAGTGAGAAAAAATATAAGAGCGCCCATTATCGCATAAATTGGGCCTACTAACACAAGACCAATAATATAGGCGACTACTACACCAGCGATAAACCCTTCAATCGATTTAACATCGTTATTTCTTAACCTTACCTTGTGTTTTCCAAATCTTCTCCCAATTAATGCAGCAGATGCGTCTGAGAGACATGCTATGAGGATTCCCGCAAAAAAAACGCGAATATCGGGGATAATTTTTGCCATATAGAGCATGTAAGAAAAAATAAATCCTGTAATAATGTAAATTTGAGGCCCAGCAGCATTTTTTTCTTTATTTCTTAGCATAGATTTTGTTAAAAAATTAAAAACAGAATATTCAGGACCCCAAACTATACGAATTATGTCGGATATAATTGCAAATGCTAAAGCCCCAATTAATGCAAACATAATAATATCCACAACAGCACGAAAGTCTCCTAATCCAAAAGGATAAGTAGATAAATCACCCCATAAAAAGTTGTACGAAGGTTCAATCTGGTGGATCATTACGATAATCCCATCATTTACCAGAGAAGCAACCCCATAGTAAGCGATTAATACCAAGAATCCTGATAAGTGAAAACTTTTCCTAATTATTTCCATTCTGAAAGGAATTTCGTCCACATAAGGATTTTCCTTAGTCATTCGTCTAATATACCTCCTTAAAACCGATTTTTCTCGGGTATTTTCTCCTATGTTATTTCTGTTTTTCTCTTCTCTCCTCATTTTCTTTATGTCTTTTCTAATAATCGTTGTAAAAATGAGGTTAATAATAAGAATCACACCGATCCACCACACTAAAAATCCCATCCACGGAAATTTGAGAAATCCAATAACAGAGTTATAATATCCAAAAAATAGGAAGCATATTCCACACAAGATTGAAGAAATTCCGCCATACCTATTTTTTGCTCTATACCCCTTAACGCCAATATAATACATCAAGCTCATTAAAACAAAAAAGAACAAAGATAATGTTGTGTTGTATAGACTTTCCACAAAAACCCAATCTACCATGATAAGCACTTTAACACAGATGGTTATTTATTTTTATAATTAATCATCAATTAATTAATCTTTTATTTGCTCCCATGATTATGATGTATTTCGACTAATCTTGTAGCCAGATTTAAAGCTTTATCCACATATTATAAACTTTAATAAACATATAATAAACAAGATTTTTATATACTAATGAATAAAAAAAAATAAATAAATAGTACCAATCTATTTAAATTATAAGTGAAAATATATCTTAATTGTCTTCCTATTAAATTATATTTATCTAATAAAAATCGTTAATTATTGCGAAGGAGAAAATATCAGAAATGGAGTCTGTAGAAACCTTAGATGACCTTTTGAAAAAATTACTCGGGGCAATTCCAGAGGTAAAATCTGCTGCTATCGTAAGTGCTGAAGGACTTCCTATTGCGTCTGCGCTTCCGCAAGGTGTTGATGAAACGAGAATCGCGGCAATGACTGCGGCATTACTCTCCTTATCTGAAAGGGCAATTATAGAGATGGGAAAGGGTGATTTCGACCAACTTTATATAAAAGGGAGCGAAGGTTATCTTTTGGTAATGCAAGCCGGCCAAAACGCAGTTTTAACGGTATCTACTACGAAAGATGTCAGACTCGGGCTAATCTTGTTAGATTGTAGAAGAACCTGCGAAAAAATAGCGAAATTGATCTAATTTCACTACTAATATCCAAAATCCTCTAAGTTTAGTACGTTATTTGGTAAAAACCACAAATTATTAATTTTATGCTTAATTTTTCATATTACTCACATTCATCTGTTTAATGGGTGCTTAATTATTTTTAAGATATATAGTCTTTCTACCAAAGTGGAAATCCCCCCTTTTCTATTCGACCAACCTAAGACGACTAGCTCTAGAATCATTCTTAGCGAAGAATATGAAGGAATTATTACACGGGATTATGGTTTCATTGTTGCTATTGTTGAAATACTTAGTGTAGGTCCAGGGATCATTATACCCGGAAATGCCAATACATTTCATCAAGTGGAATTTACAGTTCTATCCTTCAAACCAAGTCTCGGAGAAGTAGTGGAAGGGGATATAGTTGAGTTAGTAGATTTTGGAGCCTTCTGCCGACTAGGGCCATTAGATGGTTTGGTTCATGTCTCCCAAATTTGCGATGATTACATATCATATGAACAAGTTGGTAATCGATTTATTGGCAAAGAAACCGGAAAAATACTTGAAGTGAATAATGAGGTAAGAGCTAAAGTGATAGCAGTTTCATTAGGCACTGGACGAAGCGGTAAGTTAGGTTTAACAATGCGCCAAAAGTTTTTAGGAAAAATGGAATGGATTGCAGCTGACGTTGAGGAAGAGTACGCTAGCAAAGAAAGAAAAGCATCTAAGGAGACAGATGAAGCAGAAGAGATTGAAGAGTAAAATCTAGTTAATAAAACCTTTAGAGAAAATTATCAATGAAAAAACTTGAAAAAGCTTGTAAAAATTGTCACTTAATAACAAAAAGCCAAACTGTTTGCCCAAAATGTAAAACTCATAGTCTTAGCGATGACTATACAGGCGAAGTTATAATAATTGATCCAAAAAATTCAGAAATGGCGAATTATTTAAAAATTCATTTTCCCGGAAAGTACGCTCTAAGAGTGCGCTAATCTGAAGGAAATTTGTGAAAATATAGTATGTGTTTCATTTCATCATTACTACAAATCTTTTTACTGCTTTTTGTATCCTCCTTTCGACATCTACCATAACGATACCCTCAGGAATCGTTTTCTTTGCATCTGTTATTGGTGGTTGACCATAAAACACTAAACTTTTTGTTTTTTCTCTGAGGGGTATATTAAGAACTAACGGTAAGACAAGTAAATCTTCTTCACCTTCAGTTATTTTGAGAAGTGTTCTTTTATCAGAACTCACAATATCGTTTAAAAGAGTAAAACTTTCTTTTCGAATCCCTCCTTGAGGGTTTTCAAATTCTATTATATCCTCGAAAAAATCTTCAGATTCGATTTTAATATGATTTCTTTGTGTTTTTCCGTCAATTATGCAGAGTTTAATAAATGATTTCAGAAAATCTTTTGCTAAAAAATCTTGAGTTACGATATCTCCTACCAAATAAACTTTAATAATAAAATTTGCCTCTACAAAAGTATTTATAGCCTTTTCGACTTCTATAATAGTTTCTTTTCTTGTTCCAGCATATAGTTTTCCCAAAGGTTGCGAAAACTTATGTCTCTCATCCTCACGAACTTTTAAATTTTCATCCATCTAATCTCAATTCTTTTGTATTTTCTTTGCTTTATAATGAAGATTAACCGTTAGAATAAATAGTATTACCCATAAAAATATACTTACAATATATAATGTAAAATATATACCTACTACTATATTTTCTAAAACTGAAAAAGTAATAAATGTGAAAGCAAGTAACCCGATTTCAATAATCATCATAATTCTTGCTTTCAGAATATAATTTTTTAAATCAGCCATTTTTTCCTATGAAAAAACCAAAATTTTATTTTTTACTATTCTTTAATCTTTAATAACTCAGAATTATCTTTAAATTAACTGATTGACTGAGAAATACCACCATAAAAAGGTTCGAAATGTCGTTTACTATTGAAATTTTAGAAGAAAAGAAAAACCCATTAATAGATCGAGAGGAAATCAAATTTAGAATCGATCATTTTAACGAAAGCACGCCAAATAGGTTAGAAGTAAAGAAGAAAATTGCAGCTTTAAAGAATGCTAACGAAAAATTTACTATCATTCGCAACATTCAAACTCATTTTGGAGGCGCTTACGATGTAGGTTTAGTAAATATTTATGAAGAGGCTAAAGAGCTTCAGTTCTACGAGCCTTTCCATATTCAAGTAAGGAACTTACCAAAAGATACACGAGCAGAAATTTACAAACTAAAGAAAAGGAAAGAACCTTACTTGCACTTATTTGAATACGAGTAAAATGTATAATAATTAATAAAAAAAAATGAAAATCAATGACAGACGCATCTAAATATTATAAGATTGAAGATGGAAAATTAGAAAGAACTCATAGGGCATGTCCTAAGTGTGGACCTTCATTTTTTCTCGCGGACCATTATGATAGATCATCATGTGGGAAGTGTGGTTATACCGTATTTAAGAGAAAAGGTAAGAAGGGAGCTGCCACAGTTGCCCATAGCAGAAGATCACCTCGAAAGCGTACAAAATCAACATAGACCTAATAAACCGTCTCTATCTTTTTCACTGTATTCTTTTAACTCAATTTAGTAATAATGCTATATGCATTTTAGGCGAATTTTATGAGGTTAAAAAACAAGCTTGCCCTTGGGATAGAATCTACCGCACATACTTGGAGTGTGGGAATTGTCGATTTTAGCGGGAATGTTATTAGCCTCGTAAACGACATGTTTATCCCAGAAAAGGGAGGGCTTCACCCTGTATTAGTGAGAGAACAACACCTCAATAACTTTATGGGTGTAATAAATAGGGCTTTATCGGAAGCTTCAATTTCAATTAAAGATATTGATTTAATTGCTTTCAGTAAAAGTCCCGGTTTAGGACCCATATTAAAGATTGGTGCTCAAGTCTCAAGATTGTTAAGCCAATTGTTAGAGATTCCTATTGTTGCTGTTAATCACTGTATTGCTCACATAGAAATTGGGAGACTAATGTGCGATATTGAAGACCCGCTCACCTTATATGTATCTGGTGGAAATACGATAATTAGTGCGTATGAGTCTGGACGATATCAAATTTTCGGAGAAACTCTAGATATCCCTATTGGTAATTTAATTGACTCTTTTGCTCGAGATGTTGGGATACCTCATCCTGGTGGTCCAAAAGTAGAGGCATTGGCTAATGAATCGTCGAAATATTTATCCTTACCATATGTTGTGAAAGGTATGGATCTATCATTTTCGGGACTCTATACAGCCACAAAAAGGTTACTAGAATCTAAAGATTATGGAAAAAACTATAATTTAAACGATGTAGCTAATTCGCTCCAAGAAACTTCTTTTGCTATGCTCACTGAAGTTACAGAGAGGGCTCTAGCTCATACGGGGAAAAAAGAGGTTCTATTGACTGGAGGCGTGGCTGCTAATAAAAGATTACAAGAAATGGTCAAATATATTAGTAAAGAGCATGATGCTAGGTTTGAAGTCGTTCCTTTAAAATACGCGGGAGATAACGGTGCGATGATTGGATGGACTGGAATACTAAGATATAAAGCTACAGGTGGAAATTCCATATCAGATACAAAAATTAATCCCAAAGAAAGAATGGATCAAATAACTATTCCTTGGAGAAAAAGTGGTACTTAAAATAATGTCAAATGAAATTGTTAGAGAAAAAATTATTCATAAAGGCGCTGAAGCCAGTCTTATTTACGGTCATTGGTTTGGAAAAGAAGTAATATTCAAACACCGTATCCCCAAAGGATATCGTATAGAACAAATCGATAAAAATCTAAGGGTTAATCGAACTCTTAACGAAGCCAAAGCTTTGATTAAAGTTAAAAATTATGGTGTAAATGTCCCTCAAGTTTACGAAATTGATACCAAAAAATCAACGATCGTAATGAAGTATATAATGGGAGAAAAGTTAAAGGAAGCTTTAATTTCAATAACTAACCAGAAAAAGAAGGAATATCTAAAAGAAGTTGGTAAAAACATTGCACTCTTACATAAAAATGGACACATTCATGGTGATATCACTACAAGTAATGTTATCATAACACAAACTCAAGAAGTCTTTATTATTGATTTTGGTCTTCACGAATATTCCGATTACATCGAAGATAAAAGTACTGACTTGCACTTGTTTAAAAGAGTATTAATTTCATCTCATGGAAATGATTTTAATATCTGTTTTGAATCATTTCTGGAAGGATATCGAGAAGGATTTGGACCCGAGAAGGCAAAAGAGTGCGAGAAAATCATAAAAAATGTTACCATAATTGAAACAAGGGGTCGCTATGTTCAAAAAAAAGATAGAATCTAAAGTAAAATTTTTTCAATCGACCTTAAATTTATGACATTAATTGTTCATTTAACTGATAAAAACATCAAAATTATTTACATCTGACTTAGAACT
>JAGXOB010000122.1 GCA_019894735.1 Promethearchaeota archaeon
GTATTAATATTTAAATATAAGTCAACCGTAATATTTATATATCGGCATATCGTTATTAATGAATATAGACAATTAATAATGTTTCACCAAATCTTATGGAAAGTAAAGTTTTTAAAATCGATGAAATAGACAGAAATATAATCGAGATAATTCAAAAAGAGCCAATGCTTACCCATACCGAAATCGCTAAGAAAGTCAACCGAAGTCAACCTACGATCGGTATGAGAATACGCAAGCTTGAAAAATCGGGAGTCTTAAAGTTCCAAGCAGGAATAAATGTCAAAACTATGGATTTAATTTTAGCCCGGGTTGAAATTCAAACATTAAAACCGGACAACATAATAAAATTAGTAAAAAATTGTCCTTATATGTTAAACGCGTTTAGATTAAGCGGGGCGTCTAACCTTAGTATTCTCATTGTAAGCGATAAACTCTCCCATCTTGATGAAATAGTTAATCATCATTTTAGAAAAGATCCCGATGTATCGGAAGTATATATGGACATTATTACAGATGTTATAAACGATTTAGTTCTCCCGTTCGATTTTAATGTTGATAGTTGCGGTTTAACTTCAAATGGTCAATGTTGTGGAAATTGTTTTGCCTAAGTAAAAAAATGCGTTTAATCGTAAATAATTTATTTAGAAAAGATTCTAATATCTCGAAAGTGTAAATGAACATCATTACACTTACTGTAATTTTGTTTTCCCATATCGTTGTAGTCTTAAAAGTAAAAAAAAGTCTTGTTTGTTCTTCACTTTGATAAAGAAATAAATGAAACGATGAAGTGAGATTTAATTCTTCTTCATTAACATTTGGACTTTCAACATATCTGTTCTGTTGCCTTTAGCTTTCAACTTTCTGCTTAGGAAAGCCTTGAGAGGGTTGATTTCGCCGTTCGTAATACCTAATATAATCTTGCTAGATGTGGATATTATGATGTCAGGATTAGAGACGGAACCTTCGCTCAATTCGCACATTTTATTCTTGAAGACCATTAAGAGGTTGAACGACTGGTCGGTGAAGTTGAACTGGAGTGTCTTGTCAAACCCTTTGAATTTCTCTTTATATAAGGGGTCGTCGAGTTTTGCTGCCCACTTATTCAAGGCAATCAGTAGTTCTTCTTTAACATCCATACATTTAAACCTTTTTTTAAATATGCATTTATCTATATTACTTAACTTTTATTTTAGCTTTGTTTTTCTCAATATAATAATTTCATCGTACTCTTAAACGATTAAAATCCGTGTTCTGTTCTGGCGATTATGCTGTCTTGAGTTTCTTTGGGTAGGTCGTTCCAAAATGCACTATATCCAGCGACCCGCACTTGCAAGTTTTTATAGCTTTCTGGATGTTCTTGTGCATCTAATAACATGGCATTATCAACAATATTGAATTGTATATGCGGAATTGTTCCTTTATTATACCAATCTTTTAAATACGCCGCAAAAAGCTTTTTATTTTCGCCTTTGAGGAAGATAGGCATGAAGCGTTGATTGAAGAGTTCTGAGTGAGTGAACGGTATCTTGGCTGCTGAATTAAGTACTGCCGTAGGACCATTTTTATCTGAGCCCGCCATTGGAGAACGGCTTCCGTCTGATAAATGGCTCATAGAATGTCTCCCGTCTGGTGTGGCACCGCAAGAAATACCTACAGTCTGATATCCGGCGGCAGTACCACCGTCACTTACCAAACTAGACCCCCAAGCATCTTTCACTTGGCTAATCGTTTTTTCAAAGCGAGTAGAAAGTTTTACAGCCCAATCATCGGCATAATCATCATCATTGCCATACTTTGGAGCATTGAGAAATTTCTGATGCATCACCTCATATCCTTCCCAATCTTCCAATAAAGCGGTGATAAGTTCATCCATTGTATATTTTTTTTCGTCAAAAATGAGCTTTTGAATTGCTGCAAGCGAATTCGCAACAGTAATCAAGCCCAAGCTAAATACTGCAGGATAAGTATCATGTTCTTTGTGGAGTCTTTTAATACCAATCCCCCGATCCAAAGATTCATCATAGAGTAAAGAATTGGTGGGATCGGGATAGGTATTCATGAGCTCTACTTGAGCGATACCCCACGCAAAACTCATTTGTTTTACATAGAAGAGGACGCGATCAAGAAAACCATCGAGTAATTCATCACCAGATAACATTTCCCGTGGATCTTTAGTCTTCGTTTTATCCGGTCTATCTTCATTCCCTAAGGGACCACCATCGTATAAAGTTTCTTCTAGTATTTTGGGGAGGATCATACCTCCAACACCTGGTGTTCCTGTTACGATCATATATTTTCCTGTTATATGATTTGTGACACAACCTCCCACATGAGTGTTTTTCGCATCCTCTGAAGAATAACCTCGGAGAATTGCCCATTTTTGAAGGAGGTCTTCATTAAACCAAGAAGGATGCCCCATTCCAAGTTGTAAGAGGTCTATCGCTCGTTCTACTATATCAGGTGATATATTCTTGTGATAGCGGATCGCTATTGGCGGTTGATTGATGTGGAGGTTACACATAGCTTCCAGAACTAAGCAGCTCAAATCATTCGATGCATCACTTCCATCATCTTTACTACCACAGATATTAAGAGTATAGAAAATTTCACCACCCGCTTTTCCTGTAAAGGTAACCGGCCACTCTAAAGCAATACCAACTTCTTGTATTTTTAAAAAGAGGCATTCTATGAGCTCTAAAGCTTTTTCACGTGTGATTCTTCCCTCCCTCATATCAGTCTCATAGTATGGCCACAATATCTGATCAATCCTGTGACCACCACCATGGCCATACACCGCTACAAATTTAGCGGCAACTTCAATGATCCAGTAGAACTGAATTGCTTCATGAAATGTCTTAGCAGGATTGGCTGGCACTTGTTTAAGTATCTCAGATATCTCCTCCAATTCTTGTTTACGAATAATGTTTTGTTCTCGTTGCGCTAACTCTAAAGCAAGTTCCGCATAGCGTTGGCTGAATCGAATAATGGCCCTACCACTTATTATCATCGCCTCCCAGTTATTTTTTTTCTCGATATACTCTGAAGGCGGAATTTCATGAGCTCTGATATTGAGTTCTTCTATTTTGCATTCGGCTTTCTCAATCCGTGCGTTAATTCCTTCTTTAAAAAGAGTAGAATAATCATAGGTGGGATTCACTATCCCCATTTCCCATAGTTTTGCTTCGATGGGAGTGGAAAGCCCTTCAAACACATCTGAACACAAATCACGGGGAAGTATAGCTTTTATTCGGTCAGCGACACTAAATCCATTCCAAAACTCACAAATGTCAGAGACAACTTCCTCTCTTTCAGCATCAGTCACCATCTCTGAAAAACCCCCGCTCGTAACAGCCTCGGTCATGAAGTGAGTGGAGATTTCTGGGTACCATCTTAATTCATCAGGTGCGCTATTAGGATCCCCAACAATCAGTTCCCCTTGTTTAATAAAGATGGGTATATTTTCGCAGAGATGAAGAACTGCTTTGGACACTCTAATTACCCATGGCAGACCATTTGTTTGTTTGTAGGATTCTGTAATAAGCCTTGCACGATCCATATCAACCTTTATATGCTCTCCATAACGGAATTCGCACTTTGCAAGCCCTAAATAAACATCTTCAAAATCCTTTATAACAGCAGCTTTCCATTTTAAAGAAGCTCTAAGATTAGCAGTACGTGGTGTGGAACCATATCCCCATTCATATGGAACTGGTTTTATGGTCTTATCCTCAAAGGATATGCTCCCTAGCTTTGGAATTTTATGAAGAATTGTAAGCACCTCTTAATATTTAACTTTAAGAAAATAATGTTGTTAGTGATATATATCATCCTTGTTTTAAAATTTCAAGTAATACAAATTATAAAGAATATTTTTTAAAAAAAATTAAATCCTCTTTTTTTATAAAAATAAAAATGCTATGGTTAAAGGGTTAGGACAAACATTTTTATTCTAATAACAACAAATTTTTAGCATAATCTACTTTTTAATAAATAGATAGTGAATTTTTTAAAATAACAGTATTCAAAAAAATAAGCAAAATTACCTTGCCAGCGTATCCGAGTAGTTAAGGAGGCGGCCTGCAGAGCCGTTGCTTTCAGCATCGAGGGTGCAAATCCCTCCGCTGGCTCTTAATAACATCTTCTTAATAACTATATGCTAAATTAAGGTGTCAATAGTCATGAAGGTATATAATAGTCTAACGTTCAAAAAAGAAGAACTTAAAACTTTAGAGCCCGGTAAAGTAAAAATGTATGTCTGTGGTGTGACGGTCTATGGTTCGCCTCACCTCGGTCATGCAAAGTCTGCCGTCGCATTTGATTTGATTCATAGATATTTGAAGTATAAAGGATACGAAGTTAACATAGTTAAAAACTATACAGATATCGATGATAAAATAATCAAAGCCTCTCAAGAAAATAACATTGACTTTCGTACTCTAAGTAATCAGTATATTGAAGAGTACGAGGAAATCATGCAATTGTTGAACGTTGAAAAAGATACGCACAATCCTCGTGCTACTGATGTAATGGATCTCATAATTAAATTTACCCAAGAATTAATATCAAAGGGGAACGCCTACGAACGTAATGGTTCGGTATATTTTTCAGTTCAGTCTTTTCCTAAATATAATACTATTCTTCAGAGAGTGAAAGAGAACCTAAAGGAAAGCGAAGAAGAAGACTACGTAACTGATCAAGATACTGCGTTTGGAGAAGATAAACTTGACGTTAGAGATTTTGCTTTATGGAAAAAAATGAAAGAAGGAGAGCCTTTTTGGGAAAGTCCTTGGGGTAAGGGACGGCCCGGTTGGCACATAGAATGCTCTGTCATGATTTTGAATTTCTTAGGACAAACTATCGATATACATGGTGGGGGCCAGGATCTTAAATTTCCACACCACAGAAACGAAATCGCGCAATCGGAGTCCTATTCTGGAAACATATTTGCTAAGTATTTTTTACATAATGGCTATGTTAATGTAAACAACGAAAAGATGTCTAAAAGTCTTGGTAATTTTTTCACCGTTGCAGATATTGCTAAGAATTACGATCCCATGGTTATACGCTGGTATTTAATTTCCAGCCATTACAGAAGTTCAAATAATTACAATTCTGATAGCTTGGAACCCGCAAAAAAGACTTATAATCGGTTATTAAACACTATTAAAAAAGTAAACGATGAAGAGTTTACTGATACAAAATCAAAGCAACTCGATAATTTAATCGAGAAAATCGGAGATGCTAAAACAAAAATTATTGAAGCAATGGACGACGATTTTGACACTCCTGTGGCTCTCGCTGAGTTATTAACTCTGTTTAGGGAGATAAATAAAGCTCTCTTGCAAGATAATTTGAAAATTAACCGAGTATTTAAAGATAGGTTCTATGATTTGATAAATTTCAGCGAGTCGATTTTTGGAATATTTCCTTTTCTGAAATCGAGTTCTAAGCCATTTTCGACCGAAAGTGCTAACGAGAAAGATAACCTAATAAAAAATCTTATTAATTTAATAATTGAGCTACGCGTTAAATTAAGAGAGAAAAAAATCTATGATGTAAGCGATATCATTCGCGATCGATTAAAGGTATTAGGTATTGATTTAGAAGATAAAAAAGTGCAGTAAAAATTGAAGATTATCAAGTATGGGGCGAACTATTTACTATCTCTTCCCCATCCTCGAGATGTTTATAATGTTTGTATAAAATTGGTCCAAGTTTAACTTCTTTAGTCGTTGATACAGTTAAGACCTGATCTTCGCCCGCGTGTAAAATTAATAGATATCCCTTTCTAGCTTGAATATAAGATTGTTCAAACTCGCCTAATCCCATTTCTGCAATTGCACGCTCACTTAACGAGCAGAGAGCTGCCGTCATAGCCGCTAATCGCATATCATCCACACTTGATGGTAGAACTGAAGCAAGAGGTTGACCGGTATCCGCCGTGAGTTGCGCAGCTTTTACTCCGTCGATATCGTCCATAATTTCCTTTAACAAATCTTCAAGGGAACTCTTAAAATCCCTTCTCTTCTTTAACCCTTTCATAAAACAAAACGAATATCCTAATTATTAGACAATTATTACTGCTTAAAGAAGGGATTTTCTAATATAAATATTAGTATCCTCTCTTAATATCTACCTAATATCTCACACAAAATCTTACACACAAAAAATTAAGAAAAAAGAATTTTTGAATGTTTATTTGAGTTTAATTGAATTTCTCTATCTTTTTACGCTTTTTAATAATAAAAATTCCTAAAGTTATCGACATTATTAGAGTAAATATCGAAAATCCCGGAATGTTCCCTCCATTAGGAGATGTCGGAGTTCCCGGTGTATACGAGAGACTCCAAATATAGCGATCTATAGACAGAGTCACATCATTAGTATTATTTATTGCTACCAGCTCGTCAAATACATAGCTTAAAACTTTGTCAGAATTAAGTCGGATGTTTCCTGTGTAAAACCAAGTCACGTCTCCGTCTATGTAATTTCCAGTTAATGAAAAATTATTTGTTGGAGTCTCTTCTAACGTAAGCCAAAAATTATCTTCAAGATATTGTAAATCTGGTCGCGTTGTCTGGTCAATCTCAGTGTTGCAGACTAAATAAACATGGACAGGAGGCCCACCTGCAGTATCAATTATCTCCGTAACCCAACTTTGGCTAGGAGTACCAAAGTAATAGTATGCGTGACTTATTTCGCCATCATACACAGTTCCATTTGTATTTATTGTTCCATTTAAGTATTCCGCACCAGAAAGTCCAGCCCAATTTGTAAAATTAAATTCTAAAAAATAATTTTGAGTAAACTCGAGATT
>JAGXOB010000123.1 GCA_019894735.1 Promethearchaeota archaeon
TTTTACAGCTTTTTGAAAGTTTAGTGGGTGAACTAAATAACGACTTTAGAATGGATTAATGGATCATTTATTTTAACATATAGAAAAGCGATTCTTAACTCTAGACTGAGATATTCTTTGATTTGAAGCTTAAATGGGAATAAAATAACCGGTAAAGAATTAAGAATGGAAGGCTCTGAATTTAACGAAATTGGAGCCTTTACTAAACTAACTTTGATCGATTAACTTTTTATTCAATTAAAAATAAATGAAAAAAAGAAATTAGAAACTCCTAATATTATTTTATTCTTTTTTTAACTTTACTCCTGTCCTTTGGATTCCTACTTCTTTACTTTCAGGCATGGGAGTGCCACAATTGTCTTTTTTAGCCTCATTAGCTTTAAAGGCTTTCTCAAGTTCGTCGTCTAATTCTTCATCTGTGAGTTCTTTGTTTGGCATATATTATAAAGAGAACCCGACTTATTTAAGGATTTTATTTATAAAAAATTGATATATGTAAAACAAAAATAATGAAAAAAAGATTAAGTTTAAGAAAAAAATATTTATTTTTTAAAATGATCCATAACTGCCTTCTCCTTCTCATAAGACCGTCTTTCTGGAACATTAACAAATTCTGCGTTTATTGTTTCATAAAAATCTAAGCGTAGGTATAAATTACAATAACACGCTCCAAATTCTTTCACATCATCGGATGCATAATCACAAGGACAGATAAGATCTCTATCTAATTCTCTATTTCCTGAAGCAAGTCGGCATGGACAAGATTGATAGCCATAATATTTCTTGTTATCTGTTAAACCCTTAAGCAAATCATTCAATGGACCTTGGTCTTTGTTTATAATCCAGTCATTTTTCTGGCTTACCTTCTTTACATATTCTTTCATACCTTCTAATGTTTCCATGTCCATTTTAATTTCCTCCAAGATTCATCAATTCTTCATATTGATTTGGATTGTAACCTACAACGTATTTATCATCCCATACTACAAACGGATAAGAAATCCTTTCTGGTTTAAATTTCTCTTTCAAAAATTCTAATATTTTGGATTTTTCGCTAATATCAATCCGATCAATATCTACATAACGATATCTAATACCCCTATCATTTAGCCAATTTTTGCAGCGTTTGCACCATTGGCATGTACTTAGGGTGAAGATTGTGACATTATGTGTGCCGTTTTCACCTTTAACTTCTTGTGCTAACCTTTCAATAAATTCTGGGAACATTTCATATACCTTTTATTTTTAATTATTTTAAATTTACGTTTATTATTATTAGTTTTCACTATTTTTTGCAAGATTTTTCTTCCAATCAGGATCTATACACTCAATCGCTTCTTCCGTGAACTTTTTCAAATCGCTCTCACACGATCTTGATAGTATTCCCAAATGCTCCAAGGCCCTCTTATCTCCAATTTTCATCAAACTCTCAACAACCAAAAACAGAAGACTTTTATCTTGCTCGTTTTCACGTTTTTCTAGTTCTTTTTTCAATAAATCTACGATAACCATAGTGGCCTTTGCATCTTTAATTTCCCCCATAGCTTCGATAATCCTGCTTATAACTATTGGGTCTTGTTCTGAATTTAAGGCTCTAACTAATAAGTTTGTAGCCCTTCCCTCTTTAAGATGTCCTATCTGCCTTGCAGCAAAAGCTCGTTCCATTATCTCACCATGAAATAAATTTTTAATGGTGAGATTGTATTCACTATCTCGAGAATTAGAATTAGAATCCATTAAGTATGTAACATAGAACAAACATTAAAATTTGATTTTTATAAATTATTAAATCTAAGAATATAATTGGTTAATATCAATCCAATTTTAAGGAAAAAACATTTGATATAAAACTAATCGCGTCTTAAATATAAACTAGATAAAAACAAATTTCGTTAGATATTACTATGCCAAAAGAGGTCATCCTGTGTGTATCATATTTTGATACCACTCTCGGACCCACTACTTTGCATTGTAGTTCCCCACTGAATACTCAGGAGCATCCCGATTTAGGTAAAATTCTGGAATTCACTGAAGAAGGAACGTTTATTTTTACTTTTAGAAAGTATCAAACGATTAATCATATTTTTTATATTGATTCAGAATTTGCGCGAGGGGGAAAAGAATTCTTAATGATAACTTATATGATTAGAGCCGCTTACTTTAAGGACGAAATTACTGATGTTTACAATTATTTGCTATCTAAAACTCCTGATCTCGAATCTTACGCTTCAGAGCTTAAAAACCTTCAAGAAATTACAGAAATACTACATAACCATAAAAATCGCATAAACCAAAAAAAGACTCTTGGTGAAGCATCGAAAAAATTTAAAAAGGAATTCTTTAAGCTCTTCAACAAATATCTAGAAAAAATGAGCCCACAGTTAGATTTAACATCTCATTTGTTAGATAAAGGTAATTTAAAGAAGATTTATATTTTTGGTCCAAGAAACGCAGGTAAAACGGAACTCGTTAAAAATTTAGAGGTTATTCAATTCCTTCAATATAAAAATAACAATATGAAGAGAGATTTATCCAGTAAAATATACGATTTCATTATTGATAACATCGAAGTTTTGACTTACGAATGTGTAGATGATAAAACGGATGACGAAAATACGAAATTGTATGAAGATTGTATAGATAATGCTCAAGGCTTTATCTTAATCTTTAACGCCTCCAATAAGGATACCGTTAAAGAAACAATTGAAATGTTCCAGTTAGTATTAAATAGATGTCAAGATAAGGGAAATTCTATACCAATACTTATTATTGGTAATAAATTTCACGACAAAGAAGAAATCACACCTGAAATGATACTCGAGAACTTCAAGATAAACGAGTTAGCTGAGTGTGGCTTATTAATCCAACCTTATTCTATTAATGTTCTCAGTGATAATGAAAAAATTATTGAAGCTATACGCTGGCTATTACAACAAATAATTTAGAATATTGTTTCTTGCCTGAATTACTTCAAGAGCACAATATTATCAAATTACTCTTTATTTAATCTTATTTATAGGGAGACTTCCACTTTTTGAAATAAAGATCATACTTCTTTAGTAAGTCCTTAGGATCTAATTGTCGATCTTCTTGAATAGCCTTCAATGCTTCAAGAAAAATTTCTGTTTGTAATATTTGAAATTCCTGTCGTTTTAAATCGCTAGTAGTGAGATACCGATTACCTATTTCGTCAGCTTTCAGTTTGTCCATCGTGTTAATGTTGTAAATATCCATAAAATAACCGATTAAGAATGTGCCAAGCAATAGAATAGGGAAGAAAATTATTAACATCCAAAAACTTATCTCAAAAGCAAGGGATATCAAGGATATTGCACTGACGGTCGATACCGCAATGGTATAGTAGGACTGACCCATCCTTAGTCGTGACAACTGTTTTCCAATAAAATGTGCGCTCTTCACTCTTTTTATTAGATTCGATTTTTTTAATCTTAACATAATATTATTTTAGAAGCTATTATTTTAATTTTGATAATATTGAAAATTTTGTATGATTTATAATATATTTTCATGTGAATTTGATTTGTTATCATATTTCTTCTGTTATTATTTATAGATTAGAAGCTAAATCTTTTTTATTCTGGGTAGATATAATATAAATATTATGAGTAAAATGCAAGTACCTATCATTATAACTAAAGAAGACTGTCACAGGTGTCATGAGCTAGTTGACTGGCTTAAAGAACGCGATGTGGAATACATAGAGCGTGATATAGACGATGAGGAATTCACTCATAAGCTATTACATGATGACAACTTCCTTAAAACTTTCTGTGACGCAGATGGTTGTGTTGTAAATACGCCAGTAGTAATAATGGATGGTAAATACTGGTTTAAAGAACTCTGGGGTATCTCCGGACTCAGAGAAAAAGAAGCTAAGAAACTATTTGGCGTTAAATAAGTTAAATGAAGTATAGGTATTTTTTTATTCTAAATTTTAAATTCTGCTAATCTTTTTACTACTTTTCTAATTGTTCTTAATCCAACTTCATCCTCTTGCACTCCTTCCTTCCCGTTATCTCTGCTCCATAGAGATGCACCCAAATTAGCTCCAAACGCACCACCCGAGACGGGTATGATGTGATTTTGTTGGTAAAAATCTAAAATGCTTCTGATAGCAATTTCTTGCCCTCCGCTTCGATCTCCCCCTACAGCAAGCGCAATTCCGAATTTGCCCTTAAATATGTTAGAGTTTTTAGTAACTAATCCCCGAGTGCGATCTAAAACGGTTTTTAATTGTCCTGAAAGATTACCCTGAAATACTGGTGTGCCTATGAGCAAAAATTTGGCTTCTTCCAATTTTAAATAAAGTTTTTGAACGTCGTCTTCATTGATACATCCTTTTTTCTCTCTAATACAATAATCGCAGTGCGTGCAATATTTGATATCTTTTCCTCTTACCGTCCAGAATTCAGTATCAAACTCAAACTTTTCTGAAGCGTAGTTCAAGGCATATTCAACGGCATAGGCAGTTCCTTGTTTTCTGGGACTTCCGCAGATTCCTAAAAGCAAGTGCTTATTTTCCACCATAGTTATAATATAGCATATTTCTTTATTTATTTATTATTTTTTATTTTTAATTCTAAAAAATGTTTTAAATTCTTGTTTATTACATATTACGATGGATTCACCCAAATCGAGTTTAGCAAGAATAAAGATTAAGTTTCCAGACCAGCTGTGGATTTCGGAAATCTTTAAGAAGTTTCGTGATGTGCGTATGGAAATTGAACACTTTCTTCCCTATGATTTTGAAAACTCTATTGGAAATTCAATAATTGAAATTTTTCATCATAACATCGATTTAATAATAGAAGAAGTTTCGCACCATAAATCTGTAATTGAAATGAGCGTTTTGGAAAAAGAAGAGACGAGAGTAAAATTTAACGTAAAAACGAAGGATCCATTTTTATTATATGCGATAATCAAATGTGGCGTTCTAGTTAACTTTCCAGTAAGGGTAAGAGAAGGATATGCTTACTGGAGGTTAGTATCAAGCAGGGAAAGAATAGACGATCTCTTAACTCTTTTTGAACAGAAGGGAATCAACTTTACTCTACTCAGAATTGGAACTTCTCCTTATAGTGTTGACGACGATAAGAATAAATTAACTCTCGACGAATCCACAATATTGAATAAAGCTATTTCTTCAGGATTTTTTGAAATTCCAAGAATTATTTCTTTAGAGGAATTAGCTGACGAGTTAGGGAAGTCAAAGTCAGCTCTATCTGTTACCCTGAGAAAAATAATTAAAAAAAAAGTAATGTTTGAAATGTATACCTGACTAAATCTTAATAATACTCCTTAATTTGTTCTGCTAAGAACGCAGCTATTTTATTAATGTTGAAAGGCCATACATATGAAAACTCAGTGGTATGATTTTTCTTTTTTGCTCGTTCAATTGCTTCAGGGATGTCTTTTTCAGAATGTTCGCCCCCTTGAGTCATCATAGGAGTAATAACAATAATTTTATCAGGAGTTAGTTGTAATGATTCCTCAAAAGCCTCATCTAGAGATGGAGAACAAAATTCGTTAAATCCCACTATTACGCTATGACTCGTCTGATTTGAAAGAGTAGCAGCAATTTCATTTGAAGTTAAATAGTATTGATCGTTTTCTTGAGTTCGCGGCCAATTACGCATTTTACTATCCAATTCTTCGTATTGTTGTTGCATCTTTGGAGGTGGTGGTCCTGGCATATTTTCTAACCTTGAATGGAGCATAAAATAGTCGAGAGTTTCTTTTTGAGGAAAATCATTAGGCGGCATCCCATGCATTGCAAGAATTATAACAATTTTCATTATGATATTAATATTGTTATCTGAAGTTTAAACCTTTCAAAAATAAAATAGGAAAGTGTGAATAACTTAGAATATAATAATATTGCACGTAAATTGGGTGAACAACCTTCAATTATTTATAATTAAAAAGAAAAAGAAAAAAAAATGTTTTATAACCATTCTTCCTTTAGAAGATCTCCTTTAACTCCTATTACGACGTACTTTATTGGAACCTTTCTACTTGCTCGCTTAGCACCTTCTTGAGCTAAAGCTAGTAATCCAGAACAACACGGAACTTCCATGATAGCTACAGTAAGCGTATTAATCTTGGCATCGTCTATTAAAGATTTTATTTTTTCAATATAAACTTCCTTCCCTTGGTCAAGTTTAGGACAAGCAATAGCAATGGATTTAGAATTTAAGAAATCTCTATGAAAATCGCCATAAGAATAAGCGACACAGTCAGCGGAAATTAAGACGTCAGCCCCTTGATAATAAGGCGCATTAGGATTGATTAAATGCATTTGAACTGGCCATTGTCGTAATGTAGAGGAGATTTTTCCAATAACTTCATTTTGAACTGTAGATTCGTCAAAAACCATCGTCTGTGAGGACTGGCAACCACATTGGTGCGAATGTTCGGCAACGATCTCTTTCACTTGTTTTAGTTCTACTTCTTCCTTACTTTTTAAAGATTCTAATCTTGTTTCAACAGCTTCCTCGTTAAATTCTGCAGCTTCTCTTTCAATTATTTCAAGGGCACCTGTAGGACATCCTTGGATACAAGCACCTAAACCATCACAGAAAAGATCATTAACAACTTTAGCCTTTCCATCGATAATTTCAAGAGCAGCTTCAGCACAATCTACGATACAATTACCGCATCCAGTACAGAGCTCTTCGTCAATTTTAATTATTTTTCTTACAACTTTATTTTGGTGTTCTATTTCAGTCATATTTAGATGTCTCTTATACACATCTGACG
>JAGXOB010000124.1 GCA_019894735.1 Promethearchaeota archaeon
GATTAGTAGTAAGTGAAAGAAGCGTGGATGTAAATCATAGCGACAAAAGAGCTTATACATTACAGGAAAAAAGTCAAAGGGAGCATATTGGTGCTCCAATTTCAAGTTTACTTCCTAGCATGGGATTAACTACCGTAATTAACAAAAAAGATATCAGTGATCCAGATTTAAAAAGAGCTGTAAAATGGAATACCAGAATTACTTGGGAAAAGAGGAATTTACTTATCGCTACAACGGAATTAAAAAGAATAAGCAGTAATTTAAACCTTCCAAGTTACATAAAACTTGAAGCAATCAAGTTGTATAAAGAAGCTTTTAAGAAAAAACTACTCAGAGGAAGATCTATTAATTCCATGATAGCTGCTTGTATATATTTAGCGATCAGGGTAAAAAAAATACCACGTACTTTACAAGAAATCTTAGAAGAATCGTCAGAAAATGAGAAAGATATCAGAAGATGTTATCGCGTTTTGATTAGAGAATTAAATATAAAATCACCCAATACTAATCCTAGCTCTTTGATACCAGCATATATAGCGGACTTAAAATTAAATAACGAAGTAGAGGGAACCGCTACAAAAATAGTAAACGCATTCTCTTCGAATTTTTCAACGAGCGGAAAAGATCCTAAAGGGATTGTAGCCGGAGCTTTATACTTAGCATGTAGAATAAAAGGGTTAGAGTTGACGCAAAAGCATATTGCTGATGTAGTAGGAGTGACAGAAGTTACTCTACGCTCGAGGTTTAAAGAGCTTTCTACGAAGTTAAAAATTAAAGTTTAAGCATTATTGTATAACTCAACAATAAAAAAAGAAAATAAAAAGATTTTATTAGTTTCTATTATTCCGCTTTCCAATTGTATTTTCTAGGACCAGCCCATATTAACATTATAGCTGGAAGCAATATAAATACAGCAGGCCAAGAGTACCAACCGAAGATTCCATAAATTATGCCCCAAATGAACATCCATGGAATTTTTGTACTGCCTAATTTTAATGTCCACCCGTATAAAGCTTCCCAATCTTTTTCTCCACACGGTTTTGAAAATTTAGGTCTAATAATAAATAATGATATAATTATTGATATAATCGCACTGATTATATTCCAACCTAAAGTCCCTAATGGCATTGCAACAGGGTATGGCGTTAGTGGAAATGCTAAATCCCAAGCAGCTTTAAGGTTTTGCCAAGCTATTATTACTGGTATCGTTGCGGCGAGGCTAGCAATAAGCCCTAATATTGCTAACACGAACAATATTATCCACGCCCATTTTCCTAAGCCAGAAACCCATCCGGCGTGTTTCCATTCAGTTTCTCCCATTTTTTTCTACCTCATTATTTCATATTGTTAAATATAGTATTTCTAATACTTCTTGAATTTTAATTGAAAATTATGATTATATTCATATTCCTTACATTTAAAATTGATCATAATATTTTAATAAATTTCGGAGCAATCTTCAAGTGATTTAACAAGTTTTAGAAAATAAAAAAGGAAAGTTAAACAAATTAACAATTTGACACAAACTTAGGTTTCTGGATTAAGGATTTCTCCAACGTAATAAAGACCAACAAGATTTCCTCTTTTTTGGAACTTTCTTGATACGAGTAAAATTATAACATGCTCATTTTCGTCGATATGACCTGTTTCGACCCCAAACTTTACTGATTGCTCGATTAAACTCTCAATGTCTAAATTAAAAAAGTCGATATTCTCGATATAAATGGGTTGTACTCCCCAAATAAGGTTTAACTCTCGCGCTGTTCGTTTTGAGGGTGTCATAGCGATGATCGGCAAGGGAGGTCTGAATTTAGAGATCATTTGCGCTCCATAACCTTTTCTAGTAAGTACTAAAATTTTACCTCTGAAATTTAATTCTTCCATTTCTCGAGCAAGAGCATGTATAGCGTGCCCAAGTGTTTGCGTGTGTGTTAATCTATCTGAATCATAATCGTCAGGAGCTCTTAAAGGGGTGTTTTCACTAGCCGTTGTTGCAATTTTGTTCATATACTCCACTGCATTTATGGGATATTTTCCTACTGCTGTTTCAGCAGAAAGCATTACCGCATCTGTCCCATCGATGACAGCGTTAAAAATATCGTTAGCTTCAGCTCTAGTGGGTACAGGCGTGTTAATCATAGACTCTAACATTTGGGTTGCTACTATTACGGGTTTTCCTTCTCGGTTACACTTAAAAATTAATTCTTTCTGTCTTAATGGAACTTGATCTGGAGAAATTTCAACACCTAAATCCCCTCTCGCAATCATAATTCCGTCAGATACTTCTAATATTTGATCAAAATTATCGAGTGCTATAGGACGTTCGATCTTAGATATTAGTTTTATTTTGTCATTTCCGTAATTTTCAAGGAGTTTTTTGACTGTGAGAACATCGTCTCCACTAGATACAAATGAAATTGCGACAAACTCTGGATTTATGTCTGCTATAAATTCTAGGTCTTTTATATCCTTTTCTGTTGGCACAGATTGATGTATTTCTCCAGTAGGAATATTTACACCTTTGTTATTACTAATTAATCCTCCCGCAATTACTTCTCCAATCAAATGATCTTTTTCTTTACTCTTTACTTTAATTTTAATAATCCCGTCGTTAACAAAAAAAGCATTCCCCTTTTTCATTGACTTTAGAAATCCCACTAACGGAATGGAAAATTGAGTTTGATCCCCACCATCTGGAATTTCACTCTCATAAACCTTTACTTCTTGTCCAACGTTTAATATGTAAGCCTCGTCGTTCTTAAATTTACCAACCCTAATTTTAGGGCCTTGGATATCTGCCATAATTCCAATTTTATCGTCTACGCTCCTAATTCTTTCAACTAATTCGCCTTTTTCTTTATGAGTTCCGTGAGAAAAATTTAACCTAAAGATATCGACACCGGCATCGATTAAACTTTTTATCATCTGTTTTGAACTAGAAGCGGGACCAATCGTGCTTACAATTTTAACGGTATTTTCTCTGAATGACATTTTATAACAAAATTAGGTTTTAATTCAAATTCTAACATAAAATAATTATTATTAATGTTGTGTCTGGTTATAAATATTATACACGTTCAATTAATTTTCTGAGTTTTTCTATATCTTTTCGATATCTAATTCTAAATTCTTTTAGTAAATTGACTGCTTCTGAAATTTCGTTCTTATTATGTATTTCTTTCAAAGAAAATAAACCAACTCTGAAGTGTTGAGGGTAAAGTGAAAACTGGATCAGTTTCAATCTATTTTCTTTGCTAAATTCTTTTGCTAAACTAACTTGTAAATCAGAACTTTGCGAAGCTAATGTTATGGCCAAAAAAAATCTTTCCTTAGGATTTTTGACGTAGTTTTTTGTGGTAATGAAAAGTAAATTATTTAAATCTCCTTTTAACTCGTAGATTTTCTTGATCTTTAAGGATTTAGAGATTCCGTTAATCTTTTCTGAAATGGGAGGAAATTTCTTTTTTATTCTTTTAGCGTCTTTTAAAAATTCTTTTTTCAGATAGCTTTGTATGTTTTCCTTAGTATCATTATCAGAAGTCATAGAAGTAAGAATTTTTTATTTTATTTGATTGTTAAGTTTTTAAAAATGAATTTTTAATACAAATCTTTAATTACAAATTCAAGATCTAGTTTTTCTAGCGTTTCTATTAATGGATATCCATTTTCGGGATTCCAACCCATTTTGATGCAATACTTCTTATAAAAATCTTTATATTCGATGGTTTTACCTTTTAACGGTCCTTTTTTAGCGGGAGGGGTTCCTACTACTCTGTCAGGCAATTCATTCTGAGCCATTCTAATCCCCTCTCTTAATGTAAAAGCTTGACGTAATGTTTGGATTCTTAGACCGGTTGTGATATATTCATCAATATCATAGTTCCAGCCTGTTAAAGAATTTAAAAGATCTATAAATGGATAAGGTCCAAAAGAAGTGGAAAACATGCACATTCCTGCACAATTTAGAATTTGATGAAATCCTGTAGTAATTACTTGCGCTTCAACCTTTTTGTTTTCGTTTTGCTTTCGCTTTTTTGGAAGACTCAGTTTCTTTTCGAACTTATCGTATGGTCCAATTTCAGCAAAATCGATACTAGCGGTAGTATGTCTTCCTGGCGTTGGATCAAAGGCATATGAAAAAGCTAAAGAGTTAAAATATCGGGGATCATGCATAGGAATTTCTGATCCTAACGAATGAATAGCATAAGGCTCGCTCTCTTTTCCAATTTTCTCAGTTGCGTTTTTTATACCGTCAGCTAACAAATCACCAATACCTTCTCTTAGAATTATTTTTTTGACAAGGCTCAAAATAGCCTTAAAGTTGCCCCAATTTAGTTCTAGGCCATCTGTATCATCAGTGCTTATAATACCGTCTTCAAAACACTCAATAGCATAAGCAACGGTAGCTCCAGTAGATATTGTGTCTATCCCAGCTCGATTACACATGTCGTTGATTTGGAATATTGAAAACAAATCATTGTTAAGCAAAAGAGAACCAAACGCACAACAAGTTTCGTATTCGGGAATATGCATTTCTTCAATATCTAATTCAGGAATCTTTAGAATTGCTCCACATTGAACAGGACAACTAAAACATCCGTATTCTTTTACTTTATATTTGGTAATATTAATTGATGATAATTTGGTTGATTTTTCGTAAGGGAAATCGTACATGCCTATTCCGGACCAATTTTTTATGGGAGAATCCCCTGTTTCTGCACTTATTGTATTTCCAATACTAGTTCCAAAATTGCGATAAATTGTTCGCATAAGATTTGGTGCATCAATCGATCCAATTTTAAGTCTACGCATAGATTTTACCATTCCAAACATTTCACCTAAAAACGATCGTTTCATTGAGTTTAAAGGTTTAATCTTGGATGCCTTATTATATTCTTTTATCAGATCATAAAATTGCTCGCGATTAAAGATTTCAACTTTCTTATTACCTTTAAGTACTATCGATTTAAGATTTTTTGATCCCATTATCGCTCCTAAACCTGAACGGGCAGCTATTCTCCCCCTATCGTTTGCAATTCCAGATATTTTTGATAATTTTTCCCCAGCTTGCCCAATTCCAGCGGTTTTGATCGAGTTACCATGCCGTTTTTTAAGAACTATCTCGGTTTCTATAACATCCTTTCCCCAAATATCTGTAGCGTCTAAAAGTTTAATTTCATTATCAATAATGGAAAGATATATTGGTTGCTGAGATTTTCCTATTACCAAAATTCCATCGTAACCACAAGCTTTTATCGCAGGTCCAAAATTTCCGCCACAATTAGCGTCTCCCCATGTTCCTGTTAGTGGAGACTTACCTACAACCATAAATCTACCAGAAAAAGGAGCGATGGTGCTTGTTAATAAACCTGGAAAAAAACCAATTATCGCTTCTGGACTCAAGGGTTTTATGTGCTTGGACATTCTTTCATATAATAATCTACAACCTAAACCATATCCACCTATGAATTGACGATAACTTTTTTCAGATAGTTCCTTTTCTCTTAGGTTTTCTTTCGTTAAGTCAACCCATAATACTTTTCCAAAAAAGCCATAACCCATGGATTACATCAGATTCTCGTTTAACAATTACCTTGGTTAAATATATAGAAGGAAACTCATATTAATATTTTGATTAATTATTCTTTTGAACAAAACTTCGAAACATATAAATATGTCAATTATTTATATAATGATGGTTGCTGTAATTATCAATTATTCCCAATCATGCTATTTTCTTTAACAAGAAAAGCTGATTAAGCGTATATCTTTTATAACTTAGGCGAAACAATTTTCATTGCGTAGGGTTATTCAATTAATTATAAAAATATTGAGATTTTTTATGTCGACAGTCCCATCTCTTAAAACCGAGAGTATATCGGTAAGTATGTTTTTAGATTGGTGCAAGTACAAGAATATCTTTTATAATAATATGTATTTAGAAAATTACGACTGGGTAATTAAAATGCCACTCATACCTCAAGGGTCAGAAACTCAGGATAATATTAAACTCAAGAAATTTGACCTTACAAAATACACCTATCTACTCTCTTATTGACAAGTTAGTATTAAAGGCTTCGCTTTATTAAGTTATCTAGTTTTATCTTTAATTGGTTTCTCCTTTAATATTTTATTCCAACAATGGAAGCAAAGGTAACCCCAACTTTCTAAATTTACGAGATCCTTAGTCGAGCGTATCATTCCGCATTTCACACATTTTTTTTTCATTTTAATTATCAGCAAAACCATATAATATTTCTAATTTCAGTTCAAATCAAATTCATCGTTTTTATCGAGAACTCTCACTTTGATTTCAGAATTTTTAAAAAAGGTTTTAAAAAAATGGGGATGTTCGGTGTGAACAGGGATTAAATATTCAGGATTAACCGAGTTAATAAAGTTAATTAAATGATGTGGCATTGCGTGTCCGGATGCATGTACTCTATAAGAAGGAATACCATGCTTACGGAAGTAATGAGTCAATGTTCTATTGTTATCAATATATTCCTCAGTATAAGGATCTATGCTGGATGAGATAAACGCGCCTTTAAAATTAGGATTTATCTTTTCGATAATATCTTTTTGCAGAGAAGTAATATAAAAGAAAAATTGACTTTCTAACTCTTTAATTTCACTATATTTTATAAACCGGAAACCTTTGTTTTCCTTATGTAACGCTTGTCTTATCTTTTCTTGCCATCGATATCTTGCATTACCACTAGAAAGGATTAAAATATGAT
>JAGXOB010000125.1:0-1650 GCA_019894735.1 Promethearchaeota archaeon
CAAATATTGTTAAGAGGAAATGGAGATTTCACCAAAGAGCAGTTTGAGCAGGTTTTAAAAGCTGATGATGAAAAGCATATGATGCTCTCATTGGGCTTGACTACGTCTCCTGGTTGTAATATGCGTTGTGTTTTTTGTTATAGTGATAGCGGGACTAGGGAAGCTGGTAACGAAATCAGGGAATTAATGGATTTGAAGGATTTTGAAAAAGCTATCAGTGAGTCTGCAAAATTAGGCGCTCAGTCAGCTATCTTGGTTGGTATCGGCGAAACACTGATGGATAAAAAAATTCGAGAGATTATTGAGATGATAAGCGCTAATGGAATGTATCCTTTGGTTTTCACTAACGGGACATTGCTTGATAAGGAGATGGTTAAGTTTCTTCGTAGGAACCAGACTACAATTTATCTTTCCTTGAATGCTGTAAAGGAGGATATTTTTGAAAAAATCTCAGGTTCGAAGGGACTTTTTCCTAGGGTTATGGAGGGTATTGATAATTGTTTGGAGGAAGGGTTTGGTCAAATTACTGAGCGTAATGGCCATCAAGTGACAGATTTTGCTGTAAATACTATGGTAATGAAAGAGAATATGGACAATATTGATGAGATAAAGGAATTTTGTAATCGCAAAAATATATTATTCACCTGTCGTCTGCCCGAAAAACTTGGCGCTGCTAAGGAGAGCTGGGATGCGTTGATTGCTGGTAGTCTGGAAGACGAAGAGAAAATGAAGAACATTGCTATGAATCATTCTTTGGGGGGCGAGGTTTTTCGCACCGATTATGGTTGCTTGTTTTGGGTTGCTGGTGTTCTGTTGGGGGTGGATGGAAAGGCCAGGTTGTGTTATTCGTTGAATAATAGAAAGGATTTTGGAAATATTAAAACCGACAGCATGTTGGAAATAATCAAGAAAAAAAATGGTGCATATAAGCCCAGGATGGATTATTTCTGTCCGATTCATGCTGAAATGGTTTAACTTTAGATCGGAATTTGCTTAATTATGATAGATGTTAAAGTTTTTCAAAAAAAGAAGGCGTTACCCTGCGGTGGATTTATTGAGAGAAATCCCAATGTTTCTTACCTTTTAACCGCAGGTAGTGTTAATAGAGAAAGCGTTTTGATTGATGCGAATCTCCAGCCTGAGCAGCTTGAGCAAGAGTTGAAAGAGAAGCAGAGCACCTTAAAGGGTGTTGTTCTTACTCACCTTCATGGGGATCATATAGCGGACTTGAAAGCTGTTGCTAGGCTGTTTCCTTTTATCAAATATTATGTTAACAGCCGTTCCAGTCAAGCTCTAGAGTCTGCTGGGTTAAAAAATGTTGGTCCTTTGGAAGATGGCCAGATTGTTTTGTTGGAAAACCTAGAATTAGTTTCTTTGTTTACCTCTGGGCATACCTACGATTCCCTTTCTTTATGGTCTCCCAAATACAAAATACTGTTTACTGGTGATACTTTATTTGGTGGAGGTATTGGTTGTTGTGACTATTTTAATGGGGGAAATCGTAATATTTTTTATTCAACTTTGCAAAATTTGCTTCAGAGGTTAAATCCTGAAACCGGCATTTATCCTGGTCATTATTCAGAACATCATCACTCCTTGCCTCCTTACCTACTTTCTGGAGAACTTGCTAGGAATCCCTATTTGGTTAGT
>JAGXOB010000125.1:1746-6706 GCA_019894735.1 Promethearchaeota archaeon
GGTCATTATTCAGAACATCATCACTCCTTGCCTCCTTACCTACTTTCTGGAGAACTTGCTAGGAATCCCTATTTGGTTAGTGTATCAAAAGGGAAAAGGGGGGATTTTGATCGCGCCCTAAAGGAATTTTCTGTAGAATTTGAAAGGGATGACCATTTCTTGTTGAGTGAATCTGATATTAACTGGATTTGTGAATTGGAAAAGGAGGCCTGGATACCTGAATTACGGGCATCCAAAGAAACCATTTTAAAAAGACTACGATCAGGACATAAAATGCTGGCTTTGGGCAATGATAACAAGTTGTTAGGTATGATATCCTGGAGATATGATGATTTTTCTATAAAGGATGGTCCCAGTAAATTTCCTCAGGATTTTAATGAATTTTCCCTCAAAAAATCTGCTCCTAAACCTAAAGCAAGGTCAGCTTTTATCTACAATTTGGGTGTTAGAGCTTCAGCTCGCAAACAGGGGGTTGGTAGCTCGCTTTTGCAATGGGCTTTTGAGACTATTAGGAATGACGGTATAGAACAGGTATTTGTGGACAGTCGTATACCTTCATACAAGGGAAGCAATTATGGTGAATTTGAAAATGTCTCTCCAGCAAATGAATTTGCAGAGACAGTCAATAGTTATTTTTCACAAAGCTTTATTTCTGAAAAAGAGAAGCTGTTAGTTGATCCGATTTTGCGCTTTTATACAGCTAATGGTTTTCGTCCTTGGTTGATAAAAAATGAGTTTATACGGGATGAATCAAGCGGAAATATACGCATCATTTGCTATATCAACCTTGAACAGGATGAAGATGTTAGATTGAAAGTTTATTTCCATGACTAAAATCAATGGGTTTTTGGGTGCAGATTTATACTTAGTGGAAGATCAGAAATAGTTTTTTCATCTACAAGAACTTTCAGAAATTCATTTTGATGGAATAAAACATTAAGATAGAAAAATCCAAGTAACGTTCCCCGGACCCACGTGGTGGGGTCGCGGAGATTTGCCCGTACCTCACCACACAGATTTCCCCCACAAACTCCCCCCTTTTTTCAGCAGTATAAGTGTGTGCATAAAGGAACTTGTTAGAAGTTGATGAACAGTTTTCTGCAGACTGATGTTCAACAACTTCTACGGGATATAATAATGGGTTTGGCTAGAAGTAGTAGTCCTAACGAAAAAAATCATAGGGGACGACTACTTCTAACTTGGTTTGAAAGGGTGGATCAATTGAATAATTCATATTTAGGTGAAGTTGAAGCGATTCTGTTTGATCTTAGCGGTACTCTAGTTAATGATCTTTTAGCCGTATACAATGGATATGTTGATCTTTGCAAGAAATATAATAGGAAACCTCCATCTTTGATCCAGTTCAGAGAAGATTTTAAGCTGCCGTATCCAGATTTTCTTTCAGAAAAAGGCTACAAAGAGATAGAAGATGCAATTTATTTTTGGAAAAACGCGTACATGAATTACGGTTCATTGATAACCATATTCTCTGACGTAATTCCCACATTAAAGAAACTGAAAAATCTAGATTCAATTAAGCTAGGAGTTGTTTCACAAACTCCAAAAGAACAAGTCCAACAAAACCTCAAAAAGTTTAGTCTCCAAACTTACGTCGACAACATAGTTTTTGATCGATGGAAACCCAAACCCAATGGGCTACTCCAAGCACTAGAGGAACTAGAAACAAAAAATCCCAAAAACGTCATTTACATAGGAGACATGAAAGAAGACCTAGAAGCAGCACACGCAGCAAACATCCAACCATGGGCAATATACAGAGAAAAAGGCAGCTTCCACACACTAGAAAACCTACAAAAGGGCAACCCAACAAAAATCCTAACGGTTATGACCGAAATAATAACAGCAATTTCCTAACAAATTACATTTCTAAATCAGCACATCAACATGATGTATTTTGGCAGAATGATGATATCTCCCAAAGTCCTCAATCCGGATTCGGGATATCTCGTTCTTCAGTCTTTTTATTTTGGTGAGCTAAGAATTGTGACAAGTAATTTTTTATCTGTTCGTATGCTACCGCACCACTTGGACCATAAGTATAATGAGAGTCACTATAAATTAGAGAGAGGCTTTTGTCAATAGGGACGGGCTCATTCTTTACTATTCTAAAATCTAAAGATTTTACTTTTCTGTAATCTGTATGGAAAGAAATCAATGGATGTTTTATTCCATGTCTATAAATATGATACCTTTCGTTTTTTAGGTGTTTGATATAGAAGATACCTGTTTGATCTAAAGTTTGAAGGGAACTTAAGAGGGAGGATGCGTAAGGAGGAAATGATATACCTTTTTTAGATTCACTAATTTCTTGATCAATTTGATCAATTCTTGCAGACAGAAAATTTCTGTCCCATAATTCAATATTCAGTTGCTTTGCTTCTTTTATGGCTTGTTGGGTAAAAAATGAAGTTGTTATTACTAACGAACGGCCGCAACCATAAATTGCTTGACCGCCCCGCGTTTTTAGAATAACAGAGTTTGGGACTTTGTTGGTTCTTTTATATCTCTTGGCTTGTACTGCAATCTTTTCTCCGTTGTTCATTATAACTAGGTCAACTCCAGAGTCAGCAGTCAACTTGGTTAATCTTACTTGATATCCTAATTCTTCCAAGAACCATTTTAGAAATTGTTCAAATTCTTTTCCCGAAAGATTGTCTAAAGAATATATGTTGAATTTTTTTTGGTCGTTTTCTTCAATCATTTGGGGATATGATGAAAATTCTAAAAGTTTTTTTCGAATTTCATGGTTGATTTTTAGATTAAAATTGTTTTCTATTCGTTGAGCTAATTCTTTCGCTTTGTTTTCGGGGATTTGCAGCTTTTGTTCAAGAAATCGAGATAAATCTTCAGGATAAGTGTTTACGATTTCTTTTAGAAGAGCCGAGAATTTTTGTAACATTTTTAATATCCTTTCATTTTTTGGAATAATGACAATTTTCTTGAAGAAATTACCTTCTCGTCTTCTATTACAAATAATGTGTCTGAAAATCTTCCCTTAGATATTATTATCAAATTTTTTGCATTCTTACCCATTAACCAATTTTTTTTCCCCTTATAATTCGAATTGAATTTAATAATAGGGGATACAAATGATTCATCATCTGGAATAGACAAATTGTTGCACCCAGGGCATTTCTGGTTTTCAAGGGATCCTAAAGAGTATTCACTTTCACATAGATCACATTTTTGAAATTGGGTACAGGAACACAGTTTTTTTCCTGATGCTTTACATAACCTGTGTTGGTCGATCCCAATTGGATTTCCACAATTATAGCAGTGAACTATGTGCTGATTACAGTATTTGTTACCAGATTCCATGCATGTCTCAATATTATGCAATGAAAATATTTTTTCACATTTTGAGCAAAAGTCATAGCATTTATAGCAAATAGGTGATTGGTCGTGGTTGCATCTGTATTCAAAATTTCTTGAATTTAACGTTCCACATACAGAACAAACAAATCCAGTATTCATCTCAATGAATTCTTTTGTTGTATTATCAAGGCTTAACTGGAAATCATTTGAGTATATATTTCCTGTTTCTATTGATTGTTTAATGCAATATTCACAAAGGTAAAAACCATCAACTGTGGCGTATCCGGTTTCAAAGTTCTTTTTACATGAGGGGCAAGCAATTTCAAATTTATCAGAAATTCCGACAATTAAAGAAGAAGTTATTTTAGAGTTGTTTGTTAATACAATCTCGAAATTAATTTTGTTTGTTGTTACTATTAATAGATTAACGAATTTAATAGAAATTCGAGTTCCTAGGGACTGCTCCTCTCTTTCAATAGCTTTAGCCTTTTTTTGTTTCCAGTTTTCTTCATTGAAAAGGTGAGCTTTCTTAGAGATAGATTGTTGTAATTTTTCTTCTTCAAGTTTTTCCTCAATTTTGTGTAATCGGTTTGAAATTTCTTTTTTTAGCACTATATCAAAAACATTCTTCTTATTTTTCAATAAGGTGTCTAATTTCTCATATGCAATAAGTTTTAAGGAATCAAAAGATGTTAAGTCAATTTTTTCCTCAGAATCGACAAAATCCGCATCTACATTTTCAAGAATATCATAATCATATAATTTCCCTGTTTGATCAAGAAGTATTTTTATTATTTCTTCGGTTTTTTTTAACTTATTTCTAAAGAAAACCGAGAAGTAAAATTGGAGAATTTGGATTTTCTCAGATTTTACAACTTTTATTGATTGAATTTTGGCGTTATTAATTCGATGATAGCATCGTGGATTCTTAACACAAAAAGAAAACTCTTTTTCTCCTATGATAACCTTTTCACAAAAATCACAACTATATTCTGAATCTTTGAAATATTTTCTTATAAGCTTACTGAGATCCTCTTTAAGTGATAAAGACAAGGAACAAACAGTTCCCTTTTGAAGACATTTTTTTATAATCGACTCCAAAGCTTGACTGCCTGTGGCTATAAGATCTATTTCCTTTTCTCTGGAAACAACAGGTTGGTAAGTGAGTTTAAGCGGATCTCGAAGATTAGGAAGTTTAATAGTAAAGTGTTCTTCACAGACATCAATAACTTCGCCGCCTTCAACTTCTGCAAAGGATCTTATTAATTGATGAATTGGTTCTTTGGAATATTTCATTACTAGCCAAGAACTCCTTTGGTAAATTGTGAGGCTAATTCTTGTTTCTTTTGGGCATATGCGATATTTTCTGAAAGCTTTTTTATTTCTTCTTTGATATTTCTTCGATCTTTACTACGCAAGAGTATTTCCATAATGGCTTTTTCGATATCTTCAGTGCCTTCCTGAACCTCAGCTAGGATCGTCTCCATTCCTCCGATTGTTAAGGTGAAAAGATTGATCTTTTGATAAAGTACATGAAGAACGTAGTCATCTATTGTGTCTTTAATACTCAAATTGAAGATGGTTACATCACGTTCTTGACCTAATCTGTGAACGCGTCCAATTC
>JAGXOB010000126.1 GCA_019894735.1 Promethearchaeota archaeon
TTAGTTAACAAGTTTCCAAATTTATGCGTTGGCGAATGTGAAGAGTATACGAGCATTGTTGACGAATTTGACGATATTGCGGAGTTCGAGTCGAAAACTCCCGAAGAAAAATGGGAATATATTACAGAAGCTTTAAGCGTCTGCACGAGGTGCTACGCTTGTAGAGAGGCGTGTCCGATGTGTTATTGTAATCTCTGTTTTGTTGACCAGAACAAACCGGTGTGGTTTGGGAAGACAACGGACTTACCAGACATTATTGTTTATCATTTAATACGAGCTATGCACATGGCGGGTAGGTGCGTAGCTTGCGGGGCGTGCTCGCTGGTTTGCCCAATGGGAATTGATCTCAACTTTATCAATAGGAAGTTAGAAAAAGTAGTAAAAGAGCGCTTCGATTTTACTTCAGGTTTAGATCCTGACATTTTACCTCCCATGGTGGATTTTAAGATGGAAGACGCTCAAGAATTTATGTTAGAAGAAGATTAAGAGAGGGTTTAAGTATGGAAGAAAAAATATTAAAAAAAACCGAAATTGGCAAGTTATATAACGAACTTGAAAAAGAATACAAGTTTTACGCTCCTACTAAAGTAAAAGGTAATATTGCCTTTGAAAAAATTACAAAAGTAGAGGAAATAGAATTAGATTTTTTGAATTCAAAGGTTCCTCCGAAAGACGTACTGTTTCCCCAAAAAGAAACGATTTTTGAGTATAGGTACGAAGGGAAAGACGTCATAATTGAAGAAAGAAAAGATTTAGAAGACAAACTCTTAATTTTTGGGGTCCGACCTTGCGACGCGTATAGTTTTAAACTGTTAAACGATTTTTTTGCCTTCGGTGACTTTCAAGACGAAATATTTTTGAAAAAGCGAGAAAACACGACAATAATTGGCTTAGGTTGTAATGATCCAAGACAATCGTGCTTCTGTACGTCTGTAGGGGGTCATCCTTTCCAAAAAGAAAGCACTGATGTATTTCTTTCCGATTTAGGGGATAATTATTTAGTCGAAGCTATAAGCGAAAAAGGCGAAAACCTCGTAAAAAAATTGTCATGGTTAGGCGACGCTAAAAAGACAGAAGTAGAAAAATCTAAAGAGTTAGCAAAACAAGCAGAGGATTCGTTTACAACTAAGTTTAATTTCGATTTAGTTACGAAAGTATTAGACGAAAACTTCGAACACCCCGTCTGGCAGGAAATTAGTGAAAGCTGTATCGGATGCAGTTCGTGTACGTTTCTCTGTCCCACTTGTACCTGTTTTGACGTAATCGACGAAAACGACGAATATAATAACCGAGGTCGGCGAATAAGAATATGGGATACCTGCCAGTCGTGCCTTTACACGCTTGAAACGAGCGGTCACAACCCACGCCCAGCTAAAATACAACGGTGCAGAAACCGAATAATGCACAAATTTAGCTATTACCCGTCGAACTACGATTGTTTAGGGTGCGTGGGGTGTGGGAGATGCATCAGCGCGTGCCCCGTTAATAACGAACTTCGATTAATAATTGATAAAATTCTCGAAATTGAAGAAAAAGAAGAGGGTGAGAAAGTAAATGCCTAATCCATATATTCCAGTGTTAACGAAAGTAAAGTCAATGGTATCCGAAAATAAGGTTAACGACATCAAAACAGTAGAATTAAAATTTCAAAATGAAGAAGAATACAAAGCTTTTGATTATATCCCTGGACAGTATGCTGAAATAAGTATTATCGGTAAGGGGGAATGCCCGATAGGAATAGCTTCTTCTCCGACCGAAGAGGGAACTATCAAATTCACGATTAAAAAAATGGGAACGGTTACCTCTTCGTTCCATAATAGCGAAGTTGGAGACACGATTGGCGTAAGAGGTCCTTTAGGAAACGGTTGGCCAATGGAAGAGCTAAAGGGTAAAAACATCGTCGTTATTGGGGGAGGATTTGCCTTCTCGACCTTAAGGTCATTAGTTTTATACGTTCTAGACGAAAAACACAGAAAAGACTACGGAGATTTGACAGTTATTTATGGTAATAGAGATTCAAGCGAAGTTCTCTATCGTGACGTGTTAGAAGAATGGGAAAAACGAGACGATATAAATGTAGTTTTAACTATCGATCGCGAAGAAGAGGGTTGGACCCGAAAAGTAGGATTTGTTGCAGCAATAGTTAAAGAGGTGGCACCCTCTCCAGATAATGCTGTAGCAATTATCTGTGGTCCTCCGATTATGATAAGAACAGCTGTGGACGAATTAGTGAAGGTGGGTTGGAAAGACGAACAAATTCTTAATTCTTTAGAAATGAGAATGAAATGCGGGATCGGCAAATGCGGGCGATGTAATATAGGGAGTAAATTTGTCTGTATCGATGGACCTGTTTTTTCGCTGGCAGAACTCAAAAAAATGCCAAATGAATATTAAATTAAGATAAAAATAATTTTCAAAATTAATAGAAAATAGGTGAAAATAATTGGAAGAGAATGCAATTTCAAAAACATTTGAAGATTTAATAAAAGAAGTTCATGAACCAGGATTATGTGGAGAGTGTGGGGGATGTGTTAGTTTTTGTTCGGCTGGGGAAATAAAAGCTATTGAAATGTCAGAGTCAGGACCCCCAAAATATGTAAATATAGATAAATGTCTTAAATGTGGTATATGTTATTTTGTATGTCCTCAAACACATGTCTTAAATGATCAATTAAATACCAAATTTAAATATGAAGCTCCTATTGGAAATCAGATAAAAGTTGCTTCGTGTCATGCTACTTCTGAAGAAATTAGAAAGCAAGCTACTGATGGTGGTGCTATTACCGCTATTTTAAGCTATTTATTAGATAACAGGTTAATAGACGGAGCAATTGTTTGTAAAAGAAAAGGACCATTTAACAGAGTTCCATTTTTTGCTACAACGAAAGAAGATTTAATAGAAGCTGCTGGGTCTCATTATGATCTTTCCAGTCAAGTTGTTGGTTTGGAAAAGTATAATACATTTATTGCTACCAATATTACCTTGAAAAATGTTATGAGTCCAGATTTGTTAAATATAGCTGTTGTTGGAACTCCTTGCCAGATTAATTCAATTAGAAAAATGCAAGAATTAAGCATACTTCCGGCACACATCGTCAAATACACATTAGGTTTATTCTGTTATTTAAATTTTTCATTTAGCGATAAGGATAGAAAAATGCTTGAAGAGAAATTTAAGTTTTCATTTGAGGATGTTGACAGTATGAATATTAGGGAAGATCTTATCCTGTATTTCAAAAATAATGAGGTATTACATATATCTTTTTCTGATTTACGCGAAATTGGACGACCTGCTTGCTTTGCATGCCCTGATTTTTCCAATATATATGCAGATATCTCTTTTGGAGGTCTCGGATCAGAAGAAAAATTAACTACAGCGATTATTCGAACTAAGATTGGGGAAGAACTCTATAGAAACGCTATTAGTAAAGGATATATCAAAGAGCCAAAAGAATTAAATGGACCAAATAAAAAAGATGGAATACTGGCAAAAATTAAAGAATTCAGCAAAAAGAAAATTGAACGAGCAGAAACCACATTAAGAAGTAAAAGACCTTAAGTAGTTAAATTTTAAGTATTATTAATTTTCCTACTACTTTTTTTTTCATTTTCTTTACTATAAGTTTCTGCTAAATGCGGTATTAAGTAATAAACAACGACTAGGTAAAGTGGTATTAGTGATAATTCAACGAATATTGATATAATAAAAGGATAACTTGGACCAATAAAATCCCAAACTATTCCTCCTAAAAGTGGTCCAATAAAGCTTCCAAGAAATTGAAAAAGTTCACCTAAACCTAAAATTTTACCACGATTTTTTAACGAAATCCTACTTAGTAAATTCTGAAAAATTAATCCTGATGCAATCATAATAGTAAGATCAATTAATAAAAGTAATGTAAAAACCCAAATATTAGCTGAATTTATTAATAACCATGTGACCAATGCTCCTAGTGTGCTTGTAATTGTTATTCCTATAGCAGGTCGTAATTTATCCACAAGTATTCCCAATTTTGGAGCTAAAAGCGTTGCAACAATCCCCGCAGGTAAATACGCCCAGGTAACTAATTGAATGTTACTTTCAATAGTTTCAATCACATATATATTTAAAAAAGGTTTTGAGATTGAACCGTTAATATTACTTAGAAGTAATACTAACATTAGGAAAATTGATCCTAACATAATAGGTCCAGCGAGTTTAGCTTGTTTTTTTTTATTTTCTTTATTTAATGGATTAGTAAGGTTAGCTGAGGGTACGTGAAATTTAACTGATTCGTCCACTTCTCGATTAAATTTATAACCCGCATAAAAGTTAGCGATTCCAAACATTGGAATACTAGCGTATAAGAGAAAGGGATTACTCGTAAAAAAGCCAAGTATCATTAGAAGAAGAAAACCTATAACACCACCAATCATTTGACCTATGGCATTAGATGAATTTCTCTTTCCATAGGCTTCAGAACGGTTATCTTTATTTGATTTTTCTGCTATTAGGGTATTAAATGGAACCCAAAAAACACCTGCCATAAAGCCTAGAGTAAATGTACCTACACCTAATAATATTACAGAATTTAAAATTATAGCTGAATAGATTATGAAATAAGAGGTTCCTCGGCCAATTGATCCTATTAATACGAGTTTTCTCCTTGATTTCACTCGATCAGTTAAAAATCCCGTAACCGTACCGCTGATAGTTCGCCCTAATACTTGAATAGATACAATCAGACTAATTTGTATAGCACTTGCAACCATATTGTATCGGGCAATAATTGGAACTAAAAAACCTATAAAAAAAAAGCCTAAGCTATTTAGGATAACAATCTTTAACATTTGGTTAAAATCTGGTGTAAATCGAGTTGAATCTACTTTCTTATTTAGCATACAAATACGAAATGTGTCTATTATTGCATTCGAAAATATTCGATCTAATTTATCATTTAACATTTTTTAAAGTAGGCTAAAATCGAATGAGTTGAAGGTAAAATTGAGAATTATTAAAAATCTGACTCAGATGTCGAAGATATTACCTGAGTTGTATATAGTATCCTCTAAATCCAGAAGAATTTGCCCACCTGAAGCTATTTCTATAGCGTAATTAATACCTCCTAGTACTCTTTTCATCATAAAATTATACGCTCGAAATAAATCTTCAAGTTGTGCCTTATTACTACCAGAATAGGCATTTGCTATTGCGGGGATTAACACAGGTATAAAATCTTGGTTTATCATAAATTCTTCAGCATCAATCATGACTTCTTTTCCTTCAGAAAACGGATCAAATACGTCCATTTGCGCAAACATTACTTTACATACGAAAATTGATGCTTTAATTTCTCTCATTATAAACTTTATTCGATTATTATCATCTAAATATTTTTTAAAAGTTATTGCGTTAAGAATATCATCATTAGTTATAATATCCTTAAGATCTAATAATTTACTAACTCTGTCTGAAATTCTTTTCGAAGAAAGCATCAATTTAAGATTCATCTTATTCTTATGAGTATAGTTCTTGTAGAAGGAAGAAATAAACATATGAGGTGCTAAATCCTCTCCTCCTTCCGGGATATTTAATTTAAATTCATTATTTTTAAAAATATCCATAAAATGTTTGATGAACATAAATTTTAACTTCAATCTATGTAAAGCTAGATAAAGACACACACGTGTTTTCGTATAAGCCACAACATTTCCCATTCTAAAACGATCGTGATGATCTCTTTCATACATTACTATAGGTTTGAGTTTATGGACAACACCATCAATAAAATATTTTATTATATTTTCAAGAGGTTTACAATCTAAAATTCGGAAAACTTCAATAACTTTTTGACTTTCAGGTTGGCTTTTTGGTATTTCTTTAATAAGATCATAATTATAATGTTCTAAGAACAAGGAAGTTAATGCTTCCATCTCCAAAATCGTTCTACAAGGTATAAAGACTTTGTTAAGATCATTTAAAATATCACTACTTTCAGGCATAAAATTATCACTTCATAAGTGTTTCTTGAAAATCTTTTGGACTAAACCCTAAAATATCCTAAGATATTTTAGAATTCAATAATACAATCAAATTTATGATTATATTTTAGATATTTAAAAGTTATTGTTAGAGTCAAGTAGTAAAAATTAAAAAAATAAAAATAAAAAAATTCAAAAAATTTAAAAGGTTGCCCATTTGGGCTTAAAAGCAACGATGTATAACTTGGGGTCCCATTTCCTTGTATTCACGTCTTGTAACCCACATTCTGTGGAATGTTTTCAAGGAACTTAAGATAGAACCACCAATCCATACGGAATACATACGTTCTGGAGGTGCTATAATCTTAACATCAACTGATTCTGGAATTTGTTCCTTAATTTCTTTAGTTAAGCGTTCTTTAATTCCAGGGAACATAGTTGAGCCACCAGAAAGCACAATATTGCCATAAAGGTCTCTACGAAGGTCGACATCACATTCTGAAATAGCACCGACAATTACATCATCGAGAGGTTCTAATTCTTTCCCGATTACTGATGGATTGAAGAAGCATTCAGGTGCTAAAAATCTTTCAACACCTACATTAATTGTCTCACCATCGGGAAGCATGTAGCTTTTTTCCATTCCAGCAACTTTTTTAGAAAGCATCATCTCTTTTTCTGGGTCGATTGCTACATAGCAGAGTTTTTCCT
>JAGXOB010000127.1:0-2294 GCA_019894735.1 Promethearchaeota archaeon
TCTTCGTACGTCATTTCTCTCCCAAAGGGAGAACTAAACGTAACTTTAAGATCTTCTTCAGTATATTTAATTCTTTCTTCTTCATAGGCATCAATCCCTTTTTTAAATAAATCCAATAACTGTTCGTGTAAGGGTGCTGTGGATTCAGGATCAAGGTTTATTGTAATATCTTTACTTTCTGCATTAGGATTGGTAGTTTTTTTCATGGCCATATACAATGTACTGACCGAATGCACAAATAAATATTGGGCGGTTTTCTCGCGTTTAAACAAGGGAGTGTTCATGGATTCCTCAAAATGATTATCTTTTCGCTTTTCAAACAAACTTTTAGCGTAATCATATACAAATTTCAAAGATTTGATACTTTCTGGCATAATTTTTAGTATAGGATGTTAAGCAAATAAGTTTTTTGGTGCAAATTCTATTAATACTTGAGAGCGGTTTGGATCGCAAATATTAAAAATATTGATGGAGATTATTTATGTGCAAGTTATTTCTTCAAGTGAAGAAGTATAAATAGGTATAAAATATATATAAATCATCTTAAAGAGAGATATAAAGAGTAGATAATAAATGATATCGTTCGAAGCAGAAAGAAATCCTCCGTGGTTTTTCCCGTTCATCGAGAATTATTCTCACATTATGTTAGATATGAGATTTAAAACTGAAGACGCGTCAGTTGATATGTTTAACTTCTCGTTAGATTTAGAAATTCAAGGTTTTGAAGGACTATTATTTTATCTTTACAGGCCATCCCTAAATACGGTAGATTTTGATGTTATTGATCATCGAACAGAGCTCATCCATACTTTAAAAAATCTTTATATTAATGTGAACGATTATAAATCTTCAGATTCGTTAGATTTTATCATTATTCCTTTTGGTCATTTTAAAGAAGACCATAAGTTTATTCCGGTAGTTCATAGTGGTAAAATCGAATCTAACTATCAAACTTTCAACTGGACTCCGTCGTTGCTATTTAAAAACATAAAATCGGTAATCAAAATCTCAAATAAATACGAAGAAGTAATTCCAAGGGAGTATTTTGATCGATATTATTATCAATTTGACAGCACATTTAAGGGCAATAAAACAGAATTTTTGTTTAGTCTTATTAACATTCTCGTTCGCCTTGAGGACATGCCTAATATTGAGCCTTTAGTATCCAAAGTCAAGATTTTAATCTCGAAAACGAACGAAATGCTATTCGAGCTCTGTCAAAGGTCTATTCCGTTAGAAATGATAAATCTTTTGAAAGAAATCGAACGGTTGAAATTCAATGTAGGCAATTTATCGAAAGAAGAAATATATAATTGGCTCGATGATTTGCTGAACTCCCACAGTGTGAAAGTTTAAACGGTGCTATTCGTATTAATATCTGTTAATTTTTATAATCCATAAAAAAATAAAATAAAAAATTTCTTACTCTTGTTTTTTGATCTTCTTAATAATAAGCAGTACTAGTGCTATTAAGAAGAATATTGCCCCGACTAACAAAAAACCGAATTTAATTGTTGCCGATAACGAAGTCATTAATGGTACGAAGGATGCGAAATTTGGCGTCTCGTTAAGCATGATTAGCAGATTAATGTTTTCAATTACATCAAAAATTCCCGCTACGAGTGGCATTAGGCTCATGTAGAGCCCAATGTTTGCTATTCTATATTCTAGTTTTCTTGCTAAGTACAAAATTAATGCAAAAAGAGGTATAGCATAACCAAAGATGTAAAGAAAATCCCAGTATACTCCCGCTGCTTGTAACGCCATTCCATCTCCCCCCCAGACGAAGAAGATCGTTAAAATTTGCTCCTTAGTCCACGCAAACTCGAAATCTAAGATGCCATAAATATAAACAGCTTTTGACATGGGTTCGAAAATCAGAATATTGATGGTAAGAAGAATTATAATCCCTAAGGCCGCTACTATTAATAGTATTAAATCGCTGGGAGATTTTTTCAGTTTATCTAAAATCATACATTTACACTTAAAATTATGATACTATATTATGATTAATTATTACGCTAAGTTATTTAAAGCATTTGCGTAAAATCAATAAAGATTAACGATCAGTAACCAATTATAATCATTAATTTTTTTTAGGCTAGAAGATTAAAAAGTATAGTTAAAATCGTTTTATTTAAAAAATAATGTGTCTCGCGATTCCTGGTAAAATTGTTAAAATGGAAGGAAATACCGCCTTAGTTGATTTTGACGGAATTCAACAAGAAGTTATTATAGCATTAGTTTTAAATCCTGAAGTAGGGAAATATGTTATTGTCCACGCAGGATACGCT
>JAGXOB010000127.1:2391-6654 GCA_019894735.1 Promethearchaeota archaeon
GAATTCAACAAGAAGTTATTATAGCATTAGTTTTAAATCCTGAAGTAGGGAAATATGTTATTGTCCACGCAGGATACGCTATTGAGCAAATGGACGAAAAAGACGCGTTAGAAGCGATTGAACAATGGAAAGAAATCGCAGATGATCAAAATCTCGACTTAACAGATATGTTGTAAATATTAGGATTTCTAAAAAAAAATTGACTATTTCTTCTTTTGATCTGTAGTAGCTAGTACTAAATAGCGCGCATTAGAGAATATGGCGATTGCGATAAAAGCCAATATTACGACATCAAGGACTAAGTTCGCCCTTCCGAACATTTCAAAGATAAACGCTGTAATCAAGCATAACATTCCTAAGACTAGCAAATTTTCTTTTTTCTTTACCATCTTGATCTCATCCCTCCTTTTTTTAATTTCAATAATTTTTGGATTGCTCCAATCCACAAGATAAAATTAGGTTATTTATTGATTTTATATATAGTCTATATATATCGTCTTTAGGTAATGAAAAAGGCAAAAATGAGAGGATTAATATCTACAATCTCGTTATAAATCAAATAGTTCTAATTTAAGCTGCTTCAGCTTATTAAAAAGTCCGTTTATTGAGTTAATAGCTTTCGAATTAGAATTATAATCTAAAGGAGAAATACCATCCAAATCTGCTTTCCCAATTTCAGGATCGAAAGGAATAGAATGATACAATGGAACATTCCAAGTTTTAATTCGATCGTTGATGGTATCTAATTGTGAGTCATCTATTACTTTATTAGCAATGAGGTAGATATTAATTACACCTAATTTTTTTGATAAATCTATTATTTTTAAACAAAGATCTAAAGATTTTTGAGACGGTTCAGTTACCACTAGCATGACGTCGATTCCTTTAGCAGTGCCTCGCCCTAGATGTTCTAAACCCGCTTCGAAATCTACCACTATTACTTCGTCTCTCTTTACTAATAAGTTATACAATAATGTTCTTATTAACGCATTTTCTCCACATAAGCAGCCACTAGCAGGTTCTTCAATTCCACCTAAAACTAAAAGCTTCAAGTTGTCTGGCCCTGTAACTTTAAACCTATCGGGAATATCAGATACTTCTGGGTTAATGTTGTAGACACCAGATCCTGCTCCTTTAACTTCAGTGCGCTCTCCAATCATTTTTTTCATCTCCGAAATCGGAACGATCTTTGATTTTACTTCTTCTTCAATTCCTAGCGTGTAACTTAAATTCATAGCCGAATCGTTATCGATTGCTAAAACATTAAAACCACCCTTAGCAAATAGCCGAGCCAAAGTTCCGGCCACTAAGGTTTTTCCAACCCCGCCCTTACCAGATACTGCGATTTTTATAATTATTCCCCTTTGATTACTAGTCTTTAATATATGTTATTTTACTAAGAAATAAAATCTTGAGATTTATTTCTGTAAACGCTTACGATAAATCAATTATCATTAATAAGAAATTTACATAATTATTAATAATATATTACACTAAGAGGAATTTTAACAACTACTACAAATTAGCAAGTTTTACTCATAAACTGCATTCTTTTAGAAACGCTCATCATTTCCTTAAAAATTTTAGAGTTTTCTTGTGGATCCTTACAAGCGACCAATTTATCATTCAAAACCTTGATTTTTGTTGTTAATTCGGTAAATTCTTTGGGAGGATTTTTCTGATAGTGATAAACTAACTCTCCATCCTTTTTTCTCTCAATAAAAATCCATTTATCATCTTCTTGAGACCAATTCCATCTGTTATGAGTTAATTCTCTCATGTTATTCAATCGTAAAAAATTAATTTGGATAAGATAGAAAACATGTATCTATAAGCTTATACCTTATTCTTATTTAATGTTTTATTTGAATAAGTATATTAATTTTTTTTACTCAGATATTAACTGAGTAATAAAAGAAATTATTGGATATTTAGTTTCGAGATCATTTCTAGAGCAGCTTCTCGAACGTCAGGATCTCCATCCCCTAAAAGAATATGCAATAATTCTGCCGTTTCACTATTTTCAAAATTACGCAAAGCTTTTATTAGATAGAGTTTGACTATCCAATCTTCATCTTCAACGAGTCCCTTTAATTCGTTGAGTATTTTTGGGCCTCTAATTGCGCTTAATATCTTTATAGCGTAAGTCCTTTGATCTCGATTTCTACTCTTTAAGTCTTCTATAAGCTGATCAACAATCAATGTTTTATTGTCGTTGGAGAGCATATTATACATTTTGAAAAACAATGTCGGGGGATAGTTCTCAAAAACAATTTGTTTAGGAACAGCTTCAAGCTCAACACGATTCTCAATGGAGTCTTCAAGAACTTTTAATTCTACAATTAAATCGCTTAATTGTTTATTAGCGTTTTCGATCTTCTGTAACTTAAGATTTAATGTGTTCAATTCTTCGTCTTTTTCTAACGATTTCTGCCGAAGATCGTCCAATTTTTGATCTTTATTTTTAGCTTTTTCTTCCAGCTGGTTTTCAATATCCTTATTCCGAAGTTTTAAGTTTTCGATAACGGTAATGTTAGCATTTATTATATTTTTCAATTCCGTGTTTTCTACTTCTAAATCGAATAATATTTGATTAGTTTCTGTATAGTTTGTGCTTTGTTCAACATCTTTAAACTGTTCTTCTTGAAGTCGTACTGTTTCTTCCAATTTTTGTTGGAGGTACTTAACTTTTTCATGATATTGATCGTTGTCAAATGTTAACTGATCTAGAATTTTGTTTAGTCCATTTAATTCGTCTAAATACTGGGTTTTAAGAGTTTCGCTCTCTTGTTCTTTTCGTTTTAATTCTTCGATTTCGTGCCTTGAAGATTCGATTTGCACGCGATTGAGACCATTTTCTTCTGTTAATTTAATAATTAATTTTTTTGCATCTATAAGTTCAGGATTTTCTTCCCCATCGGTAACCGACTCGTAGTCTTTTCTATTTTCCAACTCCTTAATTTTATTAATTAAATCTTCAATTTGTTTTCTAAACGCTTCGTTTTCTTCGGTTAATTGCACAATTTCTTTGTTAGCATAAATCAATTCTTTGTTTTCGTCTTCGAACTTTTTATCATCCTCTAATTCTGAAGAAATGTCGGTGATAGTTTGTTGGAGAATCTCAATATCTTTATCCTTCTTAATCATATCTTGGCGCTGCTCCGTTACTAAGTCTTTTAATACTCTAATATCTTCAGGAATATTACTGCTGGAAGTTTTTGATTTTTGGGTTTGAATAATTTTTTTTTGTTCGCTCACAGTAAAATTTAGACGTTGTACTTCCTCTTTCAAATACCTTATCATAGTTACCAAATCGGAGTGCGCTTGATTCGCAGAATCGACTGAATCTATTAAATCTTTTAATTCTTTACTCATGTTAAAAGCAACTTAATGTTCTAATATGAATTATTAATAAAGCCATTTTCTAATAAATCTTTTGATCGTAATCTTTAATAAATATTCAAGATTTGTATTTCAAAAATACTTGGTAGATTTAAAACCATTAAACAAAATTACATAAAAGATCAAAAGCAGAGGTTGATAATTATGGATGACGAAAATTTACATAGTGAAAATAAAAATAGAGAAGAAGACGAAGATGATGATGATAGGGAGGAAGATGACGGAGATTATGGCGACGACATTGATGACGACGATTATAACGACGGCGAATGGGACGAAGAAGATGATTAACTTGACATCAATCCCTTTTGATCGCAACCTTTATAAAACATTAGTGATTTGTATTTCAAATAATAAATATTAAATTAAAAAAAAATAAAAAAAACATTAAATAAAATTACATAAATAATCAAAGTAGGGGTTGTTTATTATGGAGGATAAAAATTTATTTAATAAGTTTAAAGGTAGAGAAGATTTAGGTTTAGAATATGATTACGACGATGATGATGATGATTGGGACAAAAATTTCAAAGAATATGATGATGACGACGATGTTGACGACTTCAACGATGGCGAATGGGATGAAGATTCCTATTAACTCAAACTTTTCTAGCCTTAAAAAAAAGAAAAATAAATTGTTAAAAATCGATTAAAAAGAAGGTTGAAAGGATTAAATAATTTCAATTTTTTTTATTTTATCTCCTTTTCTTATCGCATCCACTACGGATTGATCTGCGGAACCTATAACTTCTCCGAATATGGTATGCTTGTTATTCAAATGGGGAGTGGGTACATGAGTTATGAAGAATTGTGAACCGTTCGTGCCAGGTCCAGCGTTTGCCATAGCCAATATTCCTGATT